>CATZKS010000036.1 GCA_958421035.1 uncultured Collinsella sp.
GACTTGCAGCGACGGACCTCAGGACACTCTTACACCACGTCTGCGCGCGCGACCGTTAGGGACGACTCAAAATGGCAATTCCGGCACTTAGACGCTCTCTTCTTGAATGACTAGTTGTTAAAGAACACTCAGCGACTACTCCAATTCGCGACACACTGTGTCGCGAATTGAGCTGTTCTCACCACCGAAGACCGGTGAAAGCTCCAGGCCAGAATCTCGATAGTTTGTTAAAGTGCCCCCTCTGCAGGTTCAATGAGCGCTCATGTTCCAGACTGGAAAGCGAAGAAATATCGAAGCCATCGATGCTCATTTCCTATCGAAAAAACTAGTCAATACACGCTAATTAGCTTGATAAACTGCTTGTATTTTTGTCTACAAAACTGTATACAAAAAGAGATTCCGAGAACCAGCGCTCGACATTATGTCAATCGATAGGAGGCGCTATGGACGCTAAGCAGCTCGAAAAGATGATGGGGTTTGCTCCCGGAGAGTTGGAGAAAGCCGCGGAAGCGTACGAAAAAGATGAGTGGCCGAAAGGTCGAACCATCAAGTTGGGAAGGCCACCAATCTCCGATGAGCCGAGCGTCGTTTTATCAGCACGTGTGGGTGAATCGGTTCTTGAAGCGTTTGACGCAAAAGCAAAGCGCCATGGGCAAACACGTACGGAGCGACTCAGGGAGCTCATCACGCTCGATGCGATGATTGCCTAGTCACCCGCCGACCAAACATGTACGTCAGCATCCAAAGTCGACATTTTTCGACATCTTTGGATGCTGGCGTACAGCTTTTTGCAACATAGTCATCGGGGACGTTCTTAAACGACTAGTCGTTAAAGAACGTCCCCAACAACTAACTAGCCGTGAAAGCGGGCTATGGGCGCAAGTGGCTGCTCGCGAAAGACGCGCTCGACGGCGGCGCGGTACTCGTCGACCTTTTTGGTCTTACGTACGAGCTTGTGAACGGTAGCGGGGTCGGCGAAAGCGCACTTGGCGTAGAACCACCACTCCTTCATACGAAAGACCGCGTTGCCGCCAATCTCTTCTGCATAGGCTGCAAACAGCGTGTCGTGGAAACGCTGCAGTTCGGCTGCCGTGACAGCAGGACCGCCGTTGACCATACGAGCCAGAGCGGGGTTCGCGAGTAGGCCGCGTCCCAGCATTACATGGCGCGTGCCGGGATAGGCCTCCACCAGCGCGTCCATATCCTCAAGATCGAAAATGTCGCCGTTATAGGCCACGGGGAACGGCGCACGCTCCAGCGTCTCGCCGTAAAACTCCTTGCGCGGCGATCCCGTATAGCGGTCCTTTTGCACGCGCGGGTGCACGATCAGCTCTGCCAACGGCATGCGGCAATACAGATCGAGCACACGCTCATACTCGTCATCGCGTTCCAACCCCAGCCTGGTCTTTACCGATACCGGCAACGGAGAACGCTCGCACACATCGCTCAAGAACACCTCGAGCTCGTCGAGGTTACGCAAGAAACCCGAGCCCTTGCCCTTTGCGACAACCGTCCCCGAGGGACACCCCAGGTTGAGATTGACCTCGCGATAGCCCATGTCGGCAAGCACGTGTGCTGCCCACACAAACTCGTCCGCATTCTTAGACATAAGCTGGGGGACGACATTGAGCCCCTGGTTATTGGCAGGATCAATCTCCTTAAACGCCTTGCCGCCAAAGCGGTTTCCCACCCGCGGCGGCGGCAAAAACGGCGTGTAATAACAATCGAGCGCGCCAAAGCACTCCGCATGCACGCGACGGAACACATGCCCGGTAATCCCCTCCATGGGGGCCAACGATAGAATCATCAACATCTACTCTCAGATCAATGCGGCAAAGGGGCTGCCCCTTCATCACATACTATTCAAGCGGTTCAGAAACTCTTCGCAGGCGCGGGAACGCAGGCGATATTTTTTCCACACCAGATACGACGCAATGGTAAGCGGCGGCTCAAATGGGACAAAACGCAGGTCGCTACATTCATCTATCTGCAGCAAGCTTCCAACGCTAACCGCACACGCGGCGCCCGAACGCACCAGATGCGACGCATTGCCGATAAGATCGAAATGCCCCACGATGTTGAACTCGTCGACACTGAGGACGCCACTCGACCACGCTTCTAGGTCCAGCGCTCGATTCGTGGTGCGCGAACTCACCAGCAGCGGCATATTCGCCACGTCCGCAGGCGTCAGCACGTCCCGGCCACCCCATGGACCGCTCGCGGCGACAACGGCACCAACTCGATCCGCCTCGGGCATGCGAATCCATTCGTATTTCTCGACGTTAACGGGTTCCAGCAACAACGCAAAGTCGAGCAGGCCACGCTCCAAGCGTTCCTCCACTGCATCGGCGTTACCGGTATAGAGCTCAATCGTCACTCCGGGATAATCCCGACGCAGCTCTGTAAAAGCATCGAGCACCCTCCGCATCGATTTGGTTTCGCCGGCGCCAATGCGGATAACGCCCGCAATGCCGAGCTCCCGATCCGCCAACTCCAGCTCGGTTTGCTCTACCAGCGAGACGATCTCCTCGGCGCGCTGGCGCAGGCGCATGCCATCGCTCGTGAGCACGCACGATCGATTGGTGCGCTCGAACAGCTCCACACCCAGCTCGCGCTCAAGATCGGCAATCTGACGTGACAGCGTAGGCTGTGTCACGTGCAGCACATTTGCCGCCTCGGTCATGTTTTCTTCACGCGCCACCGCCAAAAAGTAACGCAAAGTCCGTAGCTCCATTGCACCCCAACTCAATCAAGGAATCCCGCCTGCTAGCCATTTGATATTCGCATACCCAGCAAGTCGATATAAGCAATATACATTATCAACCTATCAACGTACGCTATAGCCATCCCCTCAAGAACAAGGAGAACGGCATGCAGTACACAGCCCTCGGACATTCCGGCATCAAAGTCTCTAAACTCTGCCTGGGAGGCATGAGCTTTGGCGAGCCCGACCCCGGCCATCACCAGTGGACCATCGGACCCGACGACACACGCGCTGTCATCAAACGCGCGCTCGACGTCGGCATCAACTTTATCGATACCGCCAACTGCTACGCCTCTGGCACGAGCGAAGAGTACATCGGCGCCGCACTTCGCGATCTAGGCATTGCGCGCGAAGACGTCGTCCTTGCCAGCAAAGTCCACTTTAACGAGGGTGGCCTTTCCGCCGCGGCCATCAAGCGTGAGATCGAAGGCTCGCTCAAACGCTTGGGCACCGATTACCTAGACCTCTACATCATCCACCGCTTCGATTACGACGTTCCCATGGAAGAGACCATGGAGGCACTCAATGACCTGGTACGCGAGGGCAAAGTTCGCGCACTCGGCGCCAGCGCTATGTATGCTTACCAGCTGCACAACCTGCAGATCGTCGCGCACGACCACGGATGGGCGCCCTTTACGAGCATGCAGTGCCACTGCAACCTGCTGTACCGAGAGGACGAGCGGGAGATGATTCCGGTGTGCCGCCAGTTTGACATGGCCCTTACGCCATACAGCCCCCTGGCGTCGGGACACCTCTGCCGCCCAACGTGGGAAAGCTCGAGCACACGCGGCACCACCGACACAACCATGGTAAACAAGTATGACCATGACCGTGCCATCGACATGCCCATCGTTGAGCGCGTGGCCAAAGTTGCCGCCGATCACGACGTACCGATGCCGCAGATTGCGCTGGCGTGGCACTGGGCGCGTGGGGTCGAGGCGCCCATCGTGGGTTGCTCCAAGCCCGAGCGAGTCGACGACGCCGTGGCAGCGCTCGACGTAACGCTCTCCCCCGCCGAGATCGACTTCCTCGAGGAGCTTTATCAACCGCACGCACTCGTTGGTCCCAAGGCCCGTCCCGGCGAAAAGCCGCTTGCCGGCACTACCAAAGTCAAAACCGCAAAGTGACGACATGGACGACAACATCATCGACGGCCTACACGACGTCGGCTGCAGCGAAGTTCTCATCGAGCTGTACGGCTCGGCCACCAGCGACTGCGCGCGCATTTGTCTACTAAAACGGTATCGTCGCGAATTGCTCGACGATATTCACTCGGGGCAGCAGAAACTCGAGCGCCTTGACTATCTCATCTACCGGCTACGCAACGCCTCAACCGAATGCAGGACAAACCGCACAGCATCGCGGTCATAAGACAGCGCCAAATGCACCTCAGCATAAGGCCCAAACCGCAGCAACGAAAGGAACTCCATTGGCTAAGACACTCGTGACATATTTCAGCGCAACGGGAACCACGAAGGACGTTGCATGTCGTCTGGCTCGTATGGCGGACAGCGACCTGTTCGCCATTGTACCCGCCGATCCATACACAAGCGCCGACCTTGACTGGCGTGACAAACAGAGCCGCAGCACACTCGAGGCAGCCGACCCCTCCTGCCGTCCTGCCATAACCTCCAGAGTCGAGCATATCGAAGACTACGACATCATCTTTTTGGGATTTCCCATCTGGTGGTACGTGGCGCCGGCGATTGTCAACACATTCCTCGAGTCTTACGACCTGACAGGCAAAACAATCGTCCTGTTTGCCACCTCGGGCGGGAGCGGAATGGGCAAGACGGCGTCGACCCTTAGGGCAAGCGCTCTGGGTGCAAAGATTGTCGACGGCGGTATTCTCAACAACGTAAGCGACACCGAACTCAAGAAGTTCGCGGCAAGATACCTCTAACGCGACAAAGACCAACAAATCGACGGGAAAACCATTCGCCTCCGATTTGCTGGTGTCCACGAACAGCAAATGGGGCCGCTTCACAGCGGCTCCCTCGCTTGCCACTTTTCCCTTGGTAGCGGCTTCATACTCTAAAAGATGGCGCCCACGATCAAGCGATCACCAATACCATGCCGTTGACACTACGTTTGAACAACAGACACCCTCCACTCATCTATACTCAAGAGCGTGTGCACATCGCCCCCGAAAAACGATGAGAGTCGAGGCCCCATGCAGCAGCTCACCGAACAAGAAAAGAAACGCATCCAGCGGTACTGCACATACCCCAAGATCGCAGCGACCGCACTCGTCATGTCGTTCGTGGCATGCCTGTTGATGTTGCCGCTCCAAATGATTAACGATATCGCGTTCCACCAAAAAGAATTCCAACCCGCGGGCATATATACCGCCATCGCACTCACCGTTATCGAACTCGCCATCTTTTGCTATTGCGCTCTTGCGCCGCGCTTTGGAATGCAGGGCAAACAGTGGAAGGAGCTGCAGAGCAGGCTCGCGGTAGCCCAGACCAACAAGGACCGTTCCGCGGAGGTCGCCGGCGTGCTTGCCACGCAAGCTGCCGGCCGCCTGCTCAAGAACAGCGATAACGATCTCGCGCGCAACCTGGGCGGTGCCGCCGAGGTCGCCGGCGCCGTAGGGGCAGTCGCCACGGCGGCAGACGTGCTGGCCGAGACCTCGAGCAATGCCGAGGCCATGGCAAACGCATACGGCGTGGCGATTCCAAGCGTCAAGAAGCAGGTCATAGCTCTCGCGGTGGCGCCCGCCATTGTGCTGCTTGGCGTCTATATCCCACAGTTTGTCCAGGGAAATAACGCGCTTCAGGTAAGAAAGGCTGCAGCCGCCGAGCAGCTCGCCATCGCGCAAGATGCCTTGGAGCCCGTGTGCGAACGCGTCGCAGCAGACGACCCATACGAGTCGTATCACGACTACGGCTACCGCATAATCGGTTATCTACGCGATAATGACCTCGGCGCTCAAGCAGCCTATATCTACCTTTCTTTTGATGTAGACGGCACGCTCACGGACGTCGATTACGTCAGTCAGATCGACCCCGAGGCAAGCCTTGCAGACAATCTCGCCCGCGCCGAGCAGGATATCGCGACGCTCTGTGCCCCGCTCAATGGGCTGGACGTTTCCGTTGCCACACCGGACCTCCTCACGCCATGCAGCCTGTCGGATGAATTTAAACAGGCATTTTTAGCCGGATCCCTATATGAAGAAATCAGCATCAAGGCGGAGGACGAATCTATCAAGTCGTACTACACCTTTGACACCGAGCCCAAGGAAGAGTTCGACGAATACACCCACCCGGAAATTAGGCTCATGCTCTCTGCAAAGAAGAACTAAAGGCTTACGCTCTAATTGCCGCTCGCAAACATCGTCTATATCTCGAGGTCTAATACTTTTCCGAGAAGTGAACGGCTGTATTTGGACCCCCGAAGCATCGACATTTTCTGACGCCAAAACCGCAGGATTCAACAATCAAAACCGCAGGAAATTGCATCTCGAAAGTGTCGACGCTTCGGGGGTCCATTTTGACTCGTTCACTTCTCGGAAAAGTATTAGACCTCGAATTCACAAGACGCTCAATGTGACAAAGGGACCGTCCCTTGTCACATTATTCAGAGCGCAGGGCCTCCACGGGATCCTTCCTGGACGCGCTGCGGGCGGGCAGCAGGCCGGCAACGACCGTCAGTAACACCGAAATTGCAATGAGCACCAGCGCATCCTGCACGGGCAGGCTCATCAGATTGGGTACCTGTTTGGCAGCAAGCGCCCAGGCATTAACCGGGAAGCTCACGGCCACCACGACGACAATGGCAAAGACGCCGGCGATAAGGCCCTCGATAAAGGTCTCGGCATTGAATACGTTGGCCACGTTGCGCTTCGACGCGCCGATCGCGCGCAGGATGCCAATCTCCTTCTTGCGCTCCAGCACGCTGATGTACGTGATGATGCCGATCATGATGGAGCTCACCACCAGGCTGATACTCACGAATGCGATGAGCACCAAGCTGATGGTGTTCACGATGTCGGTCACCGAACCCATGATGATGCCCATGTAGTCGGTGTACGAAATTGCCTGCTCATCATGGCCAGCGGCTTTGACCTGCTTGTTGTACGCATCGATGTGATCGAGTACGCGCTCCTTGGCCTCAAAGTCGCGCGGGAAAATCTTGACCGAAATGGGGTCGGCCTCGTCCGAATAACCCAACGTGGTCAGATTGTTATCGTAGGTGAGCTTCGACGCCTTGGCATAGCTCATCATGAGCGAACTCAGGTCCTCGGCGTCCATGTTGAAGTGAATGGCATGAGCAAAGGCACTCGCATCCACGCGCATGGCGCTCGCCAGGCTAGCAAAACTCGACGACATCCGCGTCGCCATCTGGCCCATGAGCCCTGCTGCGCCTGCCTTGAGCTGAGCTGACACCGTCGCCGCAATCTGATCGCTGATCGACTTCATCACCTGATCCATTGCCTGCTGCAGATACGGAGCCAGCTGCTTTTGCACATAGTCGGTCATCGCCTGCTGCAGGCGCTCGGCCAGGGCATCGCCGCCGAGCGCTTTGAGCTGGGCCAGGATTTGCTGGGCTGCCGTATCACTCTCAAGATACGCCGAGAATGCGGAAGCAAGCTTTGACGCGTCCTTAAGATCTTCGGGTGTCAGCGCCTTAAACTGATCAGACTGCAAAAAGCCCTCAAACAGCTGGTTGGCTAGTGTTCCCACCTGCCGCATTTGCTCGGGTGCGAGTTCCAGACCGTCAAAGATGCCCGAGAAATCTGGGGTTGGCGCTTTGGCCATGATGTCGCTGAAGTCGATGTCCTTGCCAACGTCCTAGAGGTCAATGTCCAACCCGGATAAGTCGATACCAGAAAGGTCCATACCGCCGGCCGCACCCGAGAGTGCAGACGCATCAAACGAGAACGCGCTCTTGAGCGCCGCCTCGTCCACGCTGAACATGCTGCTCAGATCCACGCCTTGTTTGGCCTCGCCTTGCAGTTCATCGAAAGACTTGCCCGTAAAGACATCCGTCTCGGGGTGGGCGAGTTGTTCCTGCACAATCTGCGAATCGGCAGCGCGCTCCATAAGCTGGCGAGTCAGCGCATGCGTATAGGCAATGCCCGGGGACAACGCGCTCGCGTTGGCCGTCTCGTTGGGTCGCACCACGCCCACAATGTGCACGTCGATACCGTCAGCAACCTTGGCTGCCATAAAGTCGGCGTCGCCAGACATGTCAGTCCACATGCCGGTCTCTTCGTTTTTGCGATAGGCATCGGCCGGCGACAGCACCTTAAACGTCGTGGACAGCGCATCGTCGTAGGTAAAGTCGGCGCCGGTCTCGGGCGTTTCGATCTTACCGTCAGCCGTCATGGCGCTGTTAACCAAGTCGTTGAGCTCATTGATATCCAGCGCACCGATGCTGTAGAGCGTGTAGTCGCCCACCGTACCGCGGCTCGAAAGCACCATCACGGCTTCGTTGGCAGACGTGGGCCAATGACCGGCGACGACATCGTACTGGCTGTCGAGCAGGCTCTGGTCGTCAATCATCTCGTTAAAGACCGAGGTTCCCATGGATTCCATGCTCACCGTTGCCGCCGAGCTCGCGCCTCCGCTCATGGCCTCGGTCATGGCGTTGGGCACCAGCCGGACGGGCTTCTCATCGCCCTTGCCGGCACGATAGACAACCGGCGATACACCGTAGCCGTACTGAATGGCGTTGACCTCTTTATCGATGCCGTCACCACCGGCATCGAGCCATGCCTTAAAGCTCGTCATGTCGTTGGACTTAACGCTCGCAAACATGTCCTTTACGGCCGTAACCACGGGAATCTTATCGGCTCCCTTAGCCTTGCCGCCGGCACTGTCGTCGGACGAATCCGCGTTTTCAGGCGAGCCATCATCCGCGGCCCCCTGCCCGCCCATCATGGACGACAGGTCGTAGTCCTGCTTGGAGATCGTAAGCGGGTAGCTCGAGAGCGTGTCCTCCTCGACCTTTTTGATGTAGCCGTTTACGCCATTGGACAGCGCCAGGATCGCCGCAATACCGATAATGCCAATCGACCCCGCAAAGGCCGTCATGGCCGTGCGGCCCTTCTTGGTCATGAGGTTTCGGGCAGAAAGCCCCAGCGCTGTCACAAAGCTCATCGAGGTTTTGCGCGTAGGCTTGGCCTCGCGGCGCGTGGCGTCAGCGACATCAAAGGGGTCGGAATCATCGGTGATCTTGCCGTCCGCCAGGTTGACGATGCGCGTGGCGTACTGGTACGCCAGCTCGGGATTGTGCGTAACCATGATGACCAGACGGTCGCGCGCAACGTCTTTGAGCAAATCCATGACCTGCACGGATGTCGTTGAGTCCAGGGCGCCGGTCGGCTCGTCTGCCAGCACGATTTCGGGATCGTTGATCAGGGCGCGGGCGATGGCCACGCGCTGCATCTGTCCGCCCGAAAGCTGGCTCGGGCGCTTGTTAACGTGCTCGCCCAGGCCAACTTTCTCCAACGCCTCGCGCGCACGTTGACGACACTCGGCATGCCCCACGCCCGTGAGCGTGAGCGCCAGCTCCACGTTTTCCAAAATGGTCTGATGCGGAATGAGGTTATAGCTCTGGAACACAAAGCCGATGCGGTTGTTGCGATAGGCATCCCAATCGCGATCGTGAAAGTCCTTGGTCGATATGCCGTCGATCAGCAAGTCACCAGAATCGAAATGATCGAGCCCACCGATAACGTTGAGCATCGTAGTTTTGCCCGAGCCCGAGGGACCCAGAATGGCCACGAACTCGTTATCGCGAAAAGACAGGCTTACGCTATCGAGCGCCACCTGCGTAAACGACTGCGTAACGTACCTTTTGCAAATACTCTTGAGCTCCAACATGGACGGCAACCTCTCCCACGCGGGCGCACTTGCCCGCTCTCCCCCGCCGTTCGTATTCGACGCGTTTGTCCTACTCTATCCCCATTTTTTGCCGGCGCCAGTGAGGAATGTAACGAAGCACGCCAAAAAACGAACGGGACGGCGCCTAAAAGAAGAGGCCCCGAGCGGGACCTCTATATGGTGGAGATTATCTTGAAAGGCAGCGGACCACTCCGCGCAGCGGCGCACGATCCTCGCCATGCTTTACGCGTTTTTTACTGCTCGCTATTCGCAATCGCCTGGTCGATAAGCTTGTCGAGTGCTGCGCGCTGCTCGGCGGAGCTAATGGCTCCCACGATTGGATCCCCTACGATGTTGCCGTTCTGATCGATGACATACGTCGTCGGGAACGAGAACAAATTTGACGTGAACTTACCGGCCTCGCTATCCGACTTGAACCAGATGTTCTTATATGTCACGCCCTTCTTGCTCAGCACGTCCTTGGCATCTGCGATCTCGCCCTTGTTGCCATCGAGCGTAAAGGAATTGACGCCCACGACCTGGCCGCCCTTCTCGGCAAGCTCCTGATTCAGCTTCTCAAGATCGCCCAGCTCGCCCACGCACGGCTTGCAAGTAGTGAACCAGAAGTTCATGACGGTGACCTTGTTCTTAGAGAACAGCTCGTCGCTGTTCACGTCGTTGCCATCCAGGTCCTTGCCCGTAAAGCTGGGGAACTTCGTCGCCTCGCTCGAAGCATTGGCACCAGCCGTCATGCCAGCGGTCGAAGCGTCGACGCTCTCGCCTGCACTCGGCGTGCTTCCACAGCCGGGGAACTCCTGCTCCAAGCTCTCGAGCTTGTCCTCGATCTCCTTGATCTGCTGCGCACCAGCCTTGAGCGTCTTAAGCTCATCCGCCGTAAACTCATCCTTAGCGCCGTCGATGGTCTTGAGCAGGAAATCGCCGTAATTGCTGCCATCCTCAATCATTGCCGAGTCTTTATTTGCTGCATTGAATACCTTTTCCCACAGCGCGTTATCACTCGAAAAGATCTCGTTCTCCTTCTGCATGAGCTTCGCATACAGCTCGGCGGCCTCGTCGGCATTGGTCGGCTTCTGCGCAGTGAGTTCTGCGATCTTAGGATCGGAGCTCGCAGATTCGCTCACATTGCCACCGGGCGCCGAACATGCCACAAGGCACAAGGCCAATACCGGCACCATAAACAGGGCCGCAATCTTAGAAAGCTTCATGGTCATTCCTCCGTTTTGTCGAAGCTTGTTTACTTTTTATCGGCGGTCAGGGGGAGCTTTTCCGCCGACACATCCAGGCCATAGCGATAGCTAATGGCATCGACGGGACAGGCCCCGATGCACTTTCCGCACCGGATACATTCGGCATGATTGGGTGCGCGGACCACATCAACGTCCATCTGACAAACCCTTGAGCACTTGCCGCACGAGACACATTTGCATGCGTCAACCCGAATCCCCAGTAGGGACACCCTATTCATAAGCGCATAGAATGCACCGAGTGGACAAATCCATTTGCAGAAGGGGCGGTAGAACAAAACACTCAGCACTACCACGGCAATGAGAACGGCAAGTTTCCAAGTAAAGAGCTGTCCCAACGCAGATCGAATGCCGGCATTGGCAATGGCCAGCGGAATGGCGCCCTCGAGCACACCCTGCGGACAGATGTACTTACAAAAGAACGGGTCGCCCATGCCCACGTCGTTAACCACCAAGACGGGTAGCAGCACCACGGCAAACAGCAACACGACGTACTTGATGTACGTGAGCGGCTTGAGCTTTTTCGTGGAGAACTTTTTGCCGGGAATCTTATGAAGCAGCTCCTGCAGCCAGCCAAACGGGCACAAAAACCCGCATACAAAACGTCCCAGCAGCACGCCGAGCAAAATGAGCGTACCGGTAACATAGTAAGAAAAGTTGAACTTGGATGAACCTACCACCGACTGGAACGACCCGATGGGGCACGCACCCGATGCCGCGGGGCACGAATAGCAATTAAGTCCAGGTACGCAGACTGTTTTTCCCGCGCCCTGATAGATGCTTCCTTTGGCAAAGTTTGGCAGGTGAATGTTGGTAATAAGTGTTGCCGCCGCCTGAATGAATCCGCGAAATTGGGCCAAAACATGCGACGCAGTGTTTTCTCTTTTATCCAATTCCGATACACTCCAAGCACAGCCTAATCGCTTTGGCCAGCACGGCATCCGCCTCGCCACGCATAACGCCAAAGCACACCATGGCAATTCCGACGATCAACAAAGCGACCTGTACCACGGGTTTTACCGCTTTGAACAACCCAACCACTCCTTTCGTTACGCGACCATTGGACCATATCGACTATAAAATCCGTGTTAAGCGCGATTTGGAATGTGCAAGGAGACTGTTATGCGTATTTTGATCGTCGAGGACGAGCGAGCACTATGCGCCACGATCGCACGCAGTTTGCGAAACTTGGCGTACAGCGTCGACTGCTGCCACGATGGACGGGAGGCGCTCGACCTGCTGGGCGTCGAAGTCTTTGACCTCGTGGTACTCGACCTCAATCTTCCCCATGTCGACGGCATGACCGTGCTCGGGGAACTTAGGAAAACCGATTGCGAGACCAAGGTACTGATTCTGTCCGCGCGTGGCGAAGTGTCCGATAAAGTCGCCGGACTCGATGCCGGCGCCAACGATTACCTTACCAAGCCGTTTCATCTGGACGAACTTGCGGCAAGGATCCGCAGCCTTACCCTCAGGCGCTTCGCACAAAGCGACATAGTATTAACCTGCGGAAAGCTCAGCTTTGACACCAAGGCACGCATCGCTTCCGTGGACAGCGAGGCCCTATCTCTTACGCGCAAGGAAACGGGAATCTTGGAATACCTGATGCTTAATCAGGGGCGACCGGTAAGCCAAGAGGAGCTTATCGAGCACGTTTGGGATAGCACCGTGAACAGCTTTAGCAACGCAACCCGCGTTCACATCTCGTCGCTCCGAAAAAAGTTGCGCGCCGCTTTGGGATACGACCCGATTCGCAATCGGATTGGAGAGGGCTACGTTATGGAGGATAGCGAATGAAAAGGCTTTCGCTGCAATGGCGCATAACGATCATGACGGCACTGCTGACGTGTGCGGCGTGCGTGCTGACGAACTGCCTGGTCGGCTATACGGGCATGCGCTATATGGAAGCCATCGGCAGTGACATCTCGGCCTTTAACGCAACTGGCGAAGATTCGCCCCAGGCGTTCGACCCAACGAAAGCGACCCTCGATGACGAGGTCACGATCGTCGTAAACGACGCACAGGAGTCTTTTGGCACGACAGCCTGGCGCATCACGGCTGGAGTCACACTCCTTGGCGGCGTGCTGGCATACTTTGTGAGCGGCCGTGCACTCAAACCGCTGCGGGCTTTTGCAGCCCAGGTTGAGCGCGTGCAGCCTGACAACCTAAGCGAAATTAAGCTCAGCAAAGATGTACCCACCGAACTACAGCGATGCAGCGCCTCCTTCAACGACATGATTGTCCGACTCGACGAAGGTTTCTCCGCGCAGCGTCAATTTACCGGCAACGCCGCGCACGAGCTGCGAACCCCGCTCGCCCTTATGCAGGCACAGATCGAACTGTTTGTCTCCGAGCGCTCCAACTTACAACCCGAAACAGCCGAGTTGCTCGGCCTGCTACAAGAACAAACCGAGCGCATGTCTCGAATGACCAAGGTATTGCTCGAGATGAGTGAGCTCCGCAGCGTTCCTTGCGAGGACGATGTGGAACTTGGCCCCTTGTCCGAAGAGGTCCTCACCGATCTTGCACCACTTGCCGAAAATAGGGGCATAGCCCTCAACTGTGCTGGAGACGCTTTGACAATCGGAAGTGATACGCTCCTCTATCGGCTGGTGTTTAACCTGGCCGAAAACGCTATCCGCTATAGCCGCACCGACTCGAGCGTTACCGTCTCCATCTGCGACAACGACAGCCACGTGTTCCTGCGAGTCGAGGACCAGGGCACAGGAATACCCAAGCAGTACCGAGAGAGCATCTTCCAGCCGTTCTTTCGTCTAGACAAATCCCGCAGCAGGGCATACGGCGGCGCAGGACTCGGGCTAGCGCTCGTTTGGGAGATTGCAGCCCTGCACGGCGGCACGGTAGAGGTCGAAGCAAGTTCCGAGGACGGGACCGTGATGCTCGTGACCCTCTCAAAGGGGGCCACCACGTGATCCGACTGTCCAGGGGTCCCACTCGGCATTGCGAAACGCCTCCCAAAACTTGGACATGAGAAATGGGGGGCAGTTCGCATCTATGCCGAGGACGAAGTCCTGGCGGGGATTCAGGATGCGCAGAGGAAGCTTACGGCAGAAAACCCCGACAGAGTCGTGACCGTCGGCGGCAACCGCATGGTGTCGCTTGCCCTCTTCGATTACCCGCACGGGAAATACGAGAACGTTGGAATCGTCTGGATCTATGCGCATCCGGATGTATCCACGCTGAATGATGACTACCCCAACGCTCACGCCATGGTACTTGGCAGCCTTTTGGGAGAAAGTCATCCCGGTCTTCGGCGGCGAATAACGCGAATGTCCGCAGGCAGACTCCAATCTGTGCGCGGAGAAGCTGGGCGACGCAAACAAGATTCCTCGACCCGAGCATGGAGATGAATCCGTCTATCAGTCTCATCGCATACTCAGAGGAGGATGCCAGATATAGATCCCATTGGATAAAGTCGCCGTTCATAAAGGGAATCACTGCATTGCGCTCGGCGACTCTCAAGGCACTCAGGCTTTGTTCTATTTTCTCAGCTTCTTGTTTGAACTGTTCGCTATCCAAAATGCCCCCAAATGCCGACTTCTCAACAAATCAGAAAAAGCATTGGCTATACTGATGCGGACAGTTCCGGGAGGGGTGCAAGAGACGGAAGGGCCGTAATGGGTGAGAAGGGCGAGCGGCCGGAGCGGGTGTTCCCCGGCAGGACAGACCCGTGGTTCATAGCGGCCATGGTGATTGTGGCGGGCGGTTTATCCGCGGCGTGTATCGCGTGTTTCCTGAGCTCGAGTCCCGCGCTCCTATGGGGCTGGCTCGCGCTGCTGCCCATCCCGGCCCTCGTGGCCCTGGCTGCCCTTCCCGTCCGCAGCAATCGCCTCGAGCTCTACGGCGACCGCCTCGTCGTCGTGTACGCTAGGACGCGTTCGGTGATACCCTACGCCCACGTGCGGGGCGTCCGACGCACCAGGACGCTCTGGGCGGGGACGGCCAACTCGCTCGACCGCGTCTACATCGAGGCGCCCTACGACGGCGACGCCATCGTCTCGGTCAGAGACAACGACGCCCTCGTGGCGGAGCTGGGGCGCAGGTGCGGCCTTGGGCCCGGCGCCTGACGCCCCGAAAGGAAGAGAGGATGGACGTCCCGCACTGGCCCTACTGGAGGAAGTATTCCCTCGGCGGCACACAGGTCTGGTACGCGGACTGGGGCGACTGCCCCTTCGACACTGGTCTACATGAGCCCAGTTGAGTTCAGGAACGCAGGGCTGTCCCTGTAAAAAATGTTTAAGCAACCGTTGCAAATCCATTCTCCCGCGCAGAGAGCCCCGGGTAGGCCGAGCTCGCGTCGGGCATGTAGCCCATACGCCTCCGGGCGGCGGCAAGCCCGCGCCCGCCGCGCTCGCCGAACAGCTCAACCGAGCCCGAGCTGGGGCTGGCGGTGCCAGTGACGATACAGATGAGCGTTGACTTCCCGGCGCCGTTTTCGCCGATGAGCCCGTAGACGCGCCCCGCCTCGAGGGCGAGGTCGATGGGGCCGAGGACGGTCCTCCCGCGGTACGCCTTCGTGACCCCGTGAAGGCGGAGGGGCATGGCTGTCGTCATTGCGTTCCTTTCTCCTCGGATGGATTTTGGGTATGCGTCATGGGCCCCCACGCGGGACGGGGAGCGAATCGACGCAGGCTCGAGGCCGGTTGGGTTGGGGTTGAGGTCCGGGTTCCACAGGCTTGCACAGCCCGACGGACGGGGCGTCCGGGCACGCTATGCTTAGGGAGCGGTGGGCGCCTCCGGGGCAGCAGGGGACTCGGACGCGGTGATGCCGGAGGTGTCGACCTCGCCGATTCCGGCGAGCTGCTCGATGAGGGGGAGGCCCGTCGGGTCGTCCACCTCGACGCCGCCGAGCACGATGGTGCTGTCGCGCGTGTCGATTTGGGTTGTGAACACGGCCGGGTCGAAACCCGAAGCGATAAAGCCAATGCCCGCAAGGACAACACCCGCGACAACGAGCCCGCCCGCCACGGCGAGGTAGATCTTCTTCGCGCTGGTCATGGTACTCACTCCTTTCTACGCCGCGAGATGCGCGGCAGCGCCGCCCTTCTCGCCCTTACCCTTCCAGAAGGGCGAGGCGGCCTTCCTCGCCCAGAGCGCCGAGAGGCGCGCAATTTGTTTTGAGGCGGCCCAAGCGCCAGCACCAACGAAGAGCGCCACGCCGACGAGGCCGAGCCCCACGCCCGCCGAGGCGAGGGCGTACGGGAAGTGGCCGATGGTGACGCCGCTTACGGCAAGCAGGAGCTCAACTACGCCCACGCCCCCGAGTGCCGCTGCGACGATCCACACGCAGAGCGCCAGCAGCCAGATGCAGATATAGACCGTGACGGCCACGGCGGCGAAGGCGGCGAGCAGCGGCACCCACACCGGGGAGCCCACGATGGTCAGCACCCACAGCAGCGTGGTGCTGCGCCGGCGCGTCCTCGCGATCGCGCGCGGCACGGCGGGCAGGTCGTCGAGCGTGGCCTCCGCCACCTCGCCGGGCGTGCCCATGGCGGCCACGGCCTCCTCCTCGCTCATACCGTCCTCCATGCGGTCGGCGATGGCCTCCGCATAGAACGCCTTGGTCTCCTCCACCTGCTCGGCCGGCAGGCAGGCGAGCAGCTCGCCCAACCGGCCCAGAAACTCATCGCGCGTCATGGTGCGCCCCCTCAACGTATGCGTAAATCTCCCGTACGGACGGCCACTCGGCCAGGAACTCCTCGATGCGTGCTCGCCCGTCGTCCGTGATGCGGTAGTACCGGCGCAGCCGCCCGTTGTGCTCGGCGGAACGCGCCGTGATGCACCCGGCCTTCTCCAGGCGCTTGAGCAGCGGGTAGAGCGTCGACTCCGTGAGCCCCATGCTCGCCGGTACGTCCTTCACGATCTGGTAGCCGTAGGACTCCTCGCCGGAGACGGCCGCGAGCACGCAGGCCTCCAGGAAGCCGCGCTTCATCTGTGCCTCCATCCGCACACCTCCTCTCGTCATATACTATGCTATACACACTATACGATGCAAGGTATTAGACGTCAACTCTCATCGCGAAGATTCTCCGGCCCCTGCGCGCTGCGAACGTGATGTCGCGGGGCGGTTGGCATTATGCATGCAACGTCAAGTAACGCTCTTTTGATCCACTTCCACTCGGCCCCATATGCCTTGTACAACGCCCTCTTCGACCTCGGGTTCAAGAGAGCCGCTAGGCTGGACATGCCGGACGGTAAGGTCCTGGACGCCATGGTAGACTTCTCCGATGCCATGGGGGTCATGGGTCTACGCCGATGGAGGCCCACACACGCGGCAGGGCTCGCCCGTCACCGCTGGTCGCCGGACGGTCCCCACGCCTCGCTCGCCAACGCGCAGGCGACAGCAGCAGTCCAGCGCTGGGCTGGAGACGCCGGAATGCCCAGAAGATGCGTTTCCCATCGCTGCGACAGAGCTTTTTGTAGGGGCGGCAATTTTTCCTAATGTCGAGGTCA
>CATZKS010000037.1 GCA_958421035.1 uncultured Collinsella sp.
GAAAGCACTTAATGTGCTTTCCGTCTTGCGCAGGACTGTAGAGCAGCAAACTTAAACAGCGGGCCGCCCGGACCGGGAATCCGCCCCCGCGCACAGAAGGGGATTCCTTTTGTGTAGGCTTTGCGGAAATATGCTCATTTTGGGATACGCCCGGCGGCGTGGTCTGTTGACGGCACAGCTAACGCCACGTATCCTATCGAACTGCGTGTTTCGTAGGGGGATGCTGACCCCTCGATTCAAGCCGTTGCACTTTACAGAAAGCTGGAATCATTCGAGAAGGAGTACGCTTTGCCTACTATTAACCAGCTGGTTCGCCAGGGCCGTCGTTCCGTGCCCAAGAAGTCCAAGAACGCTGCTCTGCAGCACAACTCCCAGAAGCGCGGCGTGTGCACCCGCGTCTTCACCACGAGCCCCAAGAAGCCGAACTCGGCTCTTCGTAAGGTTGCCCGTGTTCGCCTCGTCAACGGCATCGAAGTTACTGCTTACATCCCGGGTGAGGGCCACAACCTGCAGGAGCACTCCATCGTGCTCGTCCGCGGCGGTCGTGTCCGTGACCTCCCTGGTGTCCGTTATCACGTCATCCGTGGCGCCTACGACGCTGCTCCGGTCCAGAACCGTATGCAGGCCCGTTCCAAGTACGGTGCTAAGCGCCCCAAGGCTAAATAAGCCAGATAACGTTTTGATACTTTCGCCGTGTGCCGCCTAAGCGCCGCACGGTAGACACTTAAGGAGATTTCACATGCCGCGTCGTGCAGCAGCTAATCGTCGTGAGGTTCAGCCTGACGCCGTTTACAACAACCGCCTGGTGACTCAGCTCATCAACAAGGTCCTTCTTGACGGCAAGAAGGCCACCGCTGAGCGCATCGTTTACACCGCTTTCGAGATCGTTGCCGAGAAGTCCGAGGGTGGCGACGCTCTCGCTACCTTCAAGAAGGCTATGGACAACGTCAAGCCCACGCTCGAGGTCAAGCCCAAGCGTGTCGGTGGCGCTACCTATCAGGTCCCGATGGAGGTCAACTCCCGTCGTTCCACCGCTCTGGGTATCCGCTGGATCGTCAACTTCTCCCGCGCTCGCAAGGAGAAGACCATGGCCGAGCGTCTCGCCAACGAGATCCTCGACGCTTCCAACGGCCTGGGCGCTTCCGTCAAGAAGCGTGAGGACGTCTTCAAGATGGCCGAGGCCAACCGCGCGTTCTCTCACTATCGTTGGTAAGTTAAGGTAAGGAACTAACATGGCTAAGCCTAAGTACAAGCTTTCCGATACCCGTAACATCGGCATCATGGCTCACATCGATGCCGGTAAGACCACCACGACCGAGCGTATTCTTTACTACACCGGTAAGACCCACAAGATCGGTGAGGTCCATGAGGGCGCTGCCACCATGGACTGGATGGTTCAGGAGCAGGAGCGCGGCGTAACCATTACCTCCGCTGCTACCACGTGCTTCTGGAAGAAGGACGGTACCGACTACCGCATCCAGATCATCGACACCCCGGGCCACGTTGACTTCACCGCCGAGGTCGAGCGCTGCCTGCGCGTCCTCGATGGCGCTGTCGCCGTCTTCGACGCCGTTGCCGGCGTTCAGCCCCAGTCTGAGACCGTTTGGCGTCAGGCTTCTACCTTCAACGTCCCCCGCATCGCCTTCATCAACAAGTATGACCGCGTGGGCGCTGACTTCTTCAACGCTATCGAGACCATGAAGGATCGTCTCGACGCCAACGCTGTGGCCGCTCAGGTCCCGATGGGCGCCGAGGACAACTTCTGGGGCGTCATCGACCTGGTCACCATGACCGCATGGGACTTCAAGGCCGACGACAAGGGCATGACCTACCCCGAGCCGATGGACGAGATCCCGGCTGAGTTCGCTGACATCGCTGCCACCAAGCGCGAGGAGCTCCTCGACGCTGCTGCCAGCTTTGACGACGAGCTCATGGAGAAGATCCTCATGGAGGAGGACTTCACCGTCGAGGAGCTCAAGGCTGCTCTGCGCAAGGGCGTTCTGGCCAACGAGCTCAACCTCGTCTTCGTGGGCTCCGCCTACAAGAACAAGGGCGTCCAGGAGCTGCTCGACGCTGTCGTCGACTACCTGCCCAGCCCGCTCGACGTTGAGGCCGTCACCGGTACCGATCCGGACACCGGCGAGGAGATTGAGCGTCATCCTTCCTTCGACGAGCCCTTCTCTGGCCTGGTCTTCAAGATCATGACCGATCCGTTCGTCGGTAAGCTCACCTACGTCCGCGTTTACTCCGGCCGTGCCGAGTCCGGCTCCTACGTGATCAACGCTTCCAACGGTCAGCGCGAGCGCCTCGGCCGCATCCTCGAGATGAACGCCGCCGAGCGTATCGACCGTGACGACGCTGCCGCCGGCGACATCGTCGCTTGCGTCGGCTTCAAGAACTCCACCACCGGTGACACCCTGTGCGAAGAGGGCAAGGAGATCGTCCTCGAGAAGATCGAGTTCGCTAAGCCCGTTATCGACGTTGCCATCGAGCCCAAGACCAAGGCCGAGCAGGACAAGATGTCCCTGGCTCTGACCAAGCTCGCCGAGGAGGACCCGACCTTCCAGGTGTCCACCAACCACGAGACCGGCCAGACCATCATCGCCGGCATGGGCGAGCTGCACCTCGAGATCATCGTCGACCGTCTGCTCCGCGAGTTCAAGGTTGACGCTAACGTTGGTAAGCCCCAGGTTGCCTACCGCGAGACCGCTGGTCACGACGTCGAGAAGGCTGAGGGCAAGTTCGTCCGTCAGTCCGGTGGTCGCGGTCAGTACGGCCACGCCGTCATCAAGCTCGAGAAGATGGAGGAGGGCTTCGGCTACGAGTTCGTCAACGCTATCGTCGGCGGCGTCGTGCCCAAGGAGTACATCCCGTCCATCGACAAGGGCATCCAGGAGGCCCTGAACACCGGTGTTATCGCCGGCTTCCCGGTCCTCGACGTTAAGGTCACCCTGTTCGACGGTTCTTACCACGAGGTCGACTCCTCCGAGGCCGCCTTCAAGATCGCCGGTTCCATGGCTATCAAGGACGCTCTCAAGAAGTCCGACCCGCAGCTGCTCGAGCCGATCATGGCTGTCGAGGTCGAGACCCCCGAGCAGTACATGGGCGACGTTATGGGCAACCTCTCCGGTCGCCGCGGCAAGATCGAGGGCATGGAGGATCGCAAGAACAGCAAGCTCATCCGTGCCAAGGTGCCGCTGGGCGAGATGTTCGGTTACGCTACCGACCTTCGCTCCCAGACCCAGGGCCGTGCATCCTACACGATGCAGTTCGACTCTTATGAGCCCGCGCCCAAGTCCATCGTGGACGAGGTCATGAGCAAGAACGCCTAAGTTCGAGCTCCCTGTTACGTAATCCGCGAGAACATCTCTCGCACTCTTTGGAGGTTTAAGTTGGCTACCCAGAAGATCCGCATTCGCCTCAAGGGCTATGATCACGAGGTCGTCGATCAGTCCGCGAAGCTCATCGTCGAGACCGCTCAGAAGACCGGCGCTCGCGTTTCCGGTCCTGTCCCCCTGCCCACCGAGCGCAACCTGTACACGGTTATCCGCTCGCCGCACGTGAACAAGGACTCCCGTGAGCAGTTCGAGATGCGCACCCACAAGCGCCTCATCGACATCCTCGACCCCACCTCGGGCACCGTTGATTCGCTTATGCGTCTCGACCTCCCCGCTGGCGTCGACATCGACATCAAGCTCTAAGCGATATCGCTCATAGCTTAAAGAGCCCCGCTGCCATTACGGTAGCGGGCTCTTTTGTTTTGAATGGTGGCCTTGGGGGCCCGGATAATGCGGCCGAATGGGTGGCTATGGCGCCTTATTTACCCATGGGGCGCAGCGACGCCTCTTCAAAATGGAAGGATCGCAAGTCGTCTTCGGTCTCGATACACGCGCGACCAAAGGCATCGACGGTTTTAAAGATGCCGCGTGCAAGCTCGTCACCGGCAGGGGAACGGGCGATAACGTGCTCCCCAATCCAATTGAGGTGAGCGACATATTCGCCGTGGACGGGCGCGAGCGGTCCGGCGTTATCTTCCATGGCATTGAGCAGAGCTGCCCACGCGTTCACAGCGTTTACGACGGTGTGATAGACCTCCTTGAGTAACACGTCGACGGTGGGAACGTTCTCGTTGAGGTCTGACAGGCCGATTGCCGGCAGGCCGCCATCGGGCACCTCTTGGGGCGCATAGTTCACATTGACGCCAATGCCGCAGACGGCGAAAGGTTTGCCTTCGTTATCGCGTGCGGCCTCGACCAGAATGCCGCCGAGTTTGCGTCCACGCGCGACCAGGTCGTTGGGCCATTTGAGGCCAATCTCGTTTTTGAGGCCTTGCTTTTCGAGCGCCGCGAGCACTGCTAGGCCGCTGACGGCGGCAAGACCAGAGTACTTTGCAGGATTAACGCATGGACGCAGGACAATCGAAAGCAATAGGTTGCCGGCGGTTGAATCCCACTTGTGGCCGCGCCGGCCGCGTCCTGCTGTCTGAGCCCGTGCGGCAAGCCCTGTGCCGTGCGGCGCTCCCTGTTTTCCTGCTTCGAGCAGGTCATCGTTGGTCGATCCGGTTACGTCTACTATCGTTAATTTATCATCCATAACGGCTGCTACCTCCTTAATGAATAAGTGAATAACGCAATGGTGTCGAGAGATAGACACAATGTGAAGCCTTTGTCGCATTTGGACAATTTAATGTTAACACGTCAACAACGACTGAAATGCGCTATCCTCTCTTGGTCGATGTAAACACGTCAACAACTCAAAGGAGGTTAGTGATGGGTTTCACGATTCTTGGAACAGGCTCGGCGCTTCCTAAGCGCAGTGTTTCCAATGACGAGCTGTCCGAGTTCCTCGATACCTCGGATGAGTGGATTTTTACCCGCACAGGTATCAAGAGCCGCCACGTCTGCACCACCGAGTCACTTGACGACCTTGCCGTAGCGGCGAGCGAGCGGGCACTCCAGGTGTCCGGAATCGACGCGAGCCAGCTGGATTTGATCGTCTGCTCGACAACGACGGGTGACCACCTTGTTCCCGCCGAGGCGTGTGCCGTTGCTGAGCGACTTGGCGCGACGTGCCCTGCCTTCGATGTCTCGGCGGCCTGCGCCGGCTTCGTATTTGCGCTCGATGTCGCCGAGGGCTATATCGCCCGCGGCCGTGCCGAGCGTGTGCTTGTCGTTGCTGCCGAGCAGATGACGCGCGCGCTCGACTGGACCGACCGCGCCACCTGCGTGCTTTTTGGCGATGGGGCAGGCGCCGCAGTGATTGAAGCTGGGGGAGACAGCCCCCTTGCCGTTGAGCTTTCGACGGCGCCCGACGTCGAGACGTTGCGCGTTCCCGGTCTGGTCGGCACCTCGCCGTTTAAGGCTTCCGCAGATAGCGAAAGCGTGCTGTCCATGAATGGCCGTCGCGTCTTCAAGTTCGGCGTCAATGCCATCTGTGACACGGTCCATAAGCTTGCGAGCGATGCGAGCATCTCGGTCGAAGACATCGATCATTTTGTATTCCATCAGGCTAACGAACGAATCCTGAGTCAGGCGGTCAAACGCCTCGGCGTGCCTGACGAGCGTGTGGTTCGAACGCTGCGCGAGACCGGCAACATTTCGAGCGCCTGCATTCCCTTTGCGCTTGACCGGCTGGCACGTACCGACGCACTGAATGCGGGCGACACCGTCGCCCTCGTTGGATTTGGTGCCGGCTTGGATATAGGTGGCTATCTGCTTCGTTGGAAGTAGTTGCACATAGGTAATAAAAACGCCCCAGGGGCAAAACAAAAAGGAGAAACACCATGGCAGATCAGAAGACTTTCGAGCGCGTTTGCGACGTTATCCGCGAGACCGCTGGTCTTGACGACGTCGAGATGAAGTCTGAGTCCACGCTCGAGGAGATTGGCCTCGACAGCCTGGGCACCGTCGAGATCCTCGTCGCCGTCGAGGACGAGTTTGGCATTGAGCTCGATACCGAGGAGAACCCCAAGACGGTCGGCGAGTTCGTCGATACGGTCGAGGCGGCATTGGAGAAGTAGAGATGCTCAAGACTCCTCTCTGCGAGCTGCTCGGCATCGAAAAGCCCGTGTTCCAGGGCGGCATGGCCTGGATTGCCGATGCCTCGCTGGCATCGGCCGTGTCCGAGGCCGGCGGGTTGGGAATCATCGCGGCCATGAATGCCGACGCCAACTGGTTGCGCGATCAGATTCACGAGTTGCGCGCCAAGACGGACAAGCCCTTTGGCGTCAACGTTATGCTCATGAGCCCGTTTGTCGACGAGGTCGCACAAGTGGTGATTGATGAGCGGGTGCCCGTTGTGGTGACCGGTGCCGGCAATCCCACCAAGTACATGAAGGCCTGGAACGAGGCGGGTATCAAGGTCATTCCCGTCGTGGCTTCGGTGGCGCTGGCGCGTCTCGTGGCGCGTCGCGGAGCCACTGCCGTGGTTGCCGAGGGCACCGAATCAGGCGGCCATATTGGCGAGACCTCGACGATGGCACTTGTCCCGCAGGTTGTCGATGCGGTCGATATTCCCGTGGTTGCGGCTGGCGGCATCGCCGACGGCCGCGGCGTGGCGGCCGCCTTTATGCTCGGCGCTGCCGGCGTCCAGGTGGGAACACGCTTTCTGGTCGCAAACGAGTGCACCGTATCCGAACAGTACAAAGAGCTGGTGCTCAAGGCGGGCGACACGTCGACGCGTGCGACCGGTCGCTCGACGGGACATCCGGTTCGCGCCCTCAAGAGCCCCTTCACCAACGCGTATGCCAAGAACGAGGCGGCGGGCGCAAGCCCCGAGGAGCTCGGGGCCATGGGCACGGGCGCGCTTCGTAAAGCCGCAAAGGACGGTAATTACGAAGAGGGTTCGTATTTGTGCGGACAGATTGCTGGCATGGTCAACGAACGCCAGAGCGCACGCGAAATCGTCGACGATCTGGTCGATGGCGCCGAGTGCGTCCTGAAGGGTGCGTCCGCATGGATAGCATAGCGTTTCTGTTTGCCGGTCAGGGTGCCCAGCACCCCGCGATGGGCGTCGACCTAATCGAGGCATCGCCGGCGGCTGCCGAGGTGTTCGCGATCGCCGACGAGGTGCGTCCGGGAACCAGTGAGCAGTGCTGGAGCGCCTCGAAAGAGGAGCTCTCGCAGACCGAGAACACGCAGCCGTGCGTGTTCGTTCACGACCTGGCAGCGGCTACCGCCCTGCGTGAGCGCGGCGTGGTGCCTGCCGCCTGTGCGGGTTTTTCGCTTGGCGAGGTCGCCGCGCTCACCTTTGCGGGGGCATTCGATGCGCGAGCGGGCTTTGAGCTCGTGTGCGAGCGTGCGGTATTGATGGCCACGGCGGCCGAGCGTCACCCCGGCGGAATGCGCGCCGTCATCAAACTCGATGCGGCGCAAGTCGAGAACCTGGCTGCGCAGGCCGGCGAGGACTGCTGGCCGGTCAACTACAACAGTTCGCAGCAGACGGTTGTGGCCGGAGCGCCCGATGCGTTGCAGACCCTCGACGTTCTGGTAAAAGAGGCTGGCGGCCGCGCTATGAAAGTCGCGGTGTCGGGTGCATTTCATAGCCCCTATATGGCCGAGGCGACTGAGGGGCTGGCGACGTATATCCAAGACGGCCACACGCCGTCTCCGCTGCTGATTCCTGTTATGGCAAACATGACGGCGGCGCCCTATCCGGCGGATCCACGAGCAGCATCGGATGTCTTGGCCAACCAGGTGAGCCATGCCGTGCGCTGGGTCGACACGCTGCATGCTCTGCAGGATCAAGGCATCGACACGTTTATTGAGGTTGGCCCTGGCAAAACGCTGTCTGGCCTGGTCAAGCGTACGTTGAGCGACGTTCGCGTGTATTCGTGCGAAACAGCCGAGCAGATCGCAGCTATTGCCGACGAGCTCGCATAGCCCACAGGGCTGTAACCCGAAAGGAATGACATGGGCAACTTGAACAACGGAGCGCTCGAGCGTAACGATTCACGTCGCGTGGCACTGATCACGGGCGGCTCGCGTGGTATCGGCCGCGCTTGTGCGGTTGGCCTGGCGGAGGACGGCTTTGATATCGCCGTCGTCTATGCCGGTAGCGTCGATGCGGCGCGCGAGACGTGCGAAGCCTGCGAGGCCGCTGGTGCCGCAGCTCGCGCGTATCAATGCGATGTGGCCGACCCCGATGCCGTCAATGCGTGCATCGAGGCCGTGCTCAACGACTTTGGTTCGATTTGGGCGCTCGTCAACAACGCCGGTATCACCCGCGATGGCCTGCTCGTGCGCATGGGCGACGATGCCTTCGACCGCGTGCTCGATGTCAATCTCAAGGGCACGTTCAATACGACGCGCGCGCTCACCAAGACCTTTATGCGCCAGCGTGGCGGCTGCATCGTCAACATGAGCTCGGTCGTGGGCCTGATGGGCAATGCCGGGCAGGCCAACTACGCTGCCTCAAAGGCGGGCGTGATCGGCCTGACCAAGGCAGTAGCGCGCGAGCTTGCGCCCCGCGGCGTACGAGTGAACGCAGTTGCCCCCGGGTTTGTCGAGACGGATATGACGGCAAAGCTCTCGGAGAAGGTTCGCGCGGCAACCGAGGAGCAGATTCCCCTAAAGCGTATGGCGCAGCCCGAGGAAGTGGCCGGCGTGGTGCGCTTTTTGGCGAGCGATGCGGCTGCCTACATTACGGGCGCGGTCGTACGCGTCGACGGCGGAATGGCGATGTAGAAAGCAAGCCGGGTAAGCGGCTTGGATGAGGAGACCATGATGGAACAGAGAGTTGCAATCACCGGTATCGGTGCCGTGTCGCCGCTCGGCAACACGGCGCTTGCCACCTGGGCGGCCATGTGCGCCGGAACGTGCGGCATCGGCCCGATTACGCACTTTGATACCGATGCATTTGCCGTCAAGGTGGCGGCCGAGGTCAAGGGTTTTGACGGCAACGAGTACTTTGGCAAGCATGACGCCAAGCACCTGGACCCCTGCGTTCAGTTTGCGATGGCGGCGTCGGACGAGGCCATGCACGATGCGGGCCTCGATGTTGAGGGCGCGGTCGATCGCGATCGCCTGGGTGTCTATGTGGGCTCGGGCGTGGGCGGTATGCAGACACTTGTCGACAACGTCCACACGATCGCCGATCGAGGGCCTCGCCGTGCATCGCCTTATATGATTGCGATGATGATCCCCAATATGGCCTCGGGCAATATCGCGATCCGCCACAAGGCAAAAGGTCCGACCCTGCCCGTCGTGACTGCCTGCGCGACTTCTGCCCATGCGGTGGGTGAGGCGTTCCGCGCCATCAAGCACGGCTATGCCGATGCAATCCTGGCCGGCGGCGCCGAGGCCGCCATTATCCCCGATGCCGTTGCGGGCTTTACGTCCTGCCGCGCATTGACCACCAACCCCGATCCCGCGACGGCTTGTCGCCCGTTCGATGCAGACCGCGACGGCTTTGTGATGGGCGAGGGCGCCTGCGTGCTCGTGCTCGAGGGTATGGAGCACGCACAGGCTCGCGGTGCGCACATTTACGCCGAGGTCGTGGGCTACGGCAACACCGATGACGCCTACCACATCACGAGTCCCGACCCGGACGCGGCAGGTATCGCCCGTGCGATATCGCTGGCGGTGGCCGAGGGCGACGTTAAGCCTTCCGAGGGCCTCTACATCAACGCCCACGGCACCTCGACCAAGCTCAACGATTCGTCCGAGACTGCGGGCATCAAACGAGCGCTCGGCGAGGACGCGGCGCGCGCCGCACATGTCTCGTCGACCAAGTCGATGACCGGCCACATGATCGGTGCCACGGGCGCCATCGAGGTCATGGCCTGTGCCATGGCGCTCGAGCAGGGTGTGGTGCCGCCGACCATTAACTACCACACGCCCGATCCCGCCTGCGATCTTGACTACACGCCCAATCGCGCGGTTCGCGCCGACCTTACCTGGGCGCTTTCGACCAATCTGGGCTTTGGCGGACACAATGCCGCCATCGCGCTGCGTAGATATGCAAGGAGCTAGAGCATGGATTCCAAAAGACTTGCCGAGATAGCCGATGTTATGGAGGACCGTGGCCTCACGCGCGTACGCGTTGAGGAGCCCGATGGCACCGCGGTCGAACTCGAGCGCGCGAGCGCCGCGCAGCCGGTTGCCGTGCCCATGCCTATGCCGGGTGCCGTGACTGCTCCGGCGGTGGCTCCTGTCGCCATGCCCGCCGCCGCACCGGAGCCCGCCGCGCAGGCGCCCGCCGCCACACCGGAGCCCAAGGGCACCGAGGTGACCGCTCCCATGGTCGGCGTTTTCTATGCTGCCCCGGCGCCGGGCGACGAGCCGTTTGTGCACGTGGGCTCCAAGGTCAAGGCCGGCGAGACCCTCTGCATCATCGAGGCCATGAAGGTTCTCAACGAGGTGACGGCCGAGGCAGACGGTGAGGTGCTCGAGATCTGCGTGGCCGACGGCGACCTCGTGGAGTTCGGCAGCTGCCTCATGAGGATCGGATAGGTGATATCCATGAACAAAGAAGAGCTTAAAGAACTGTTGCCGCATCGCGAGCCGATGCTTTTGCTCGACGAAGCCGAGCTGGTGGGCGACGAGGCCCACGGCAAGATCAAGATTACGGGCGACGAGTACTTTTTGCAGGGGCATTTTCCGGGAAACCCGGTCGTCCCCGGCGTGATTCAGTGCGAGATGCTCGCCCAGAACTGCTGCGTGCTGCTGATGGGCGATGAGGAGGCGCGCGGCGCGACGCCGTTCTACACGAGTCTGGACAAGGTGCGCTTTAAGCGTCCTGTGCGCCCGGGCGACACGGTGGATCTGGTGTGCTCCATCACGCGTGCGCGCGGGCCGTTCCGCTTTGCGACGGGTACTGCGAGCGTCAACGGTGAGGTTTGCTGCCGCGCCGATATGTCTTTTGCACTCATGCACGAAAGTTAAGGAAGGCTTCATGTTCGACAAAGTGCTCATCGCCAACCGCGGCGAAGTCGCGGTCCGTGTTATCCGCGCGTGCCGCGATATGGGCATCAAGACCGTCGCCGTTTATTCCACGGCCGATGCGGACGCGCTGCACGTGCAGCTTGCCGACGAGGCGTATTGCATCGGCGGCCCGCGTCTTGCCGAGAGCTACCTCAACGACGATGCTGTGCTCACCTGTGCCGTAAGGTCGGGAGCTAAGGCAATTCATCCCGGCTATGGCTTCTTTTCCGAGAAGGCAAGTTTCGTGCGCGACTGCGACAAGTACGGTCTGGCGTTTGTAGGTCCTTCGGCCGAGGTGATCGACAGCATGGGCGACAAGGACGCCGCGCGTCGAACGGCTGCCGCGGCGGGCGTGCCCATCGTGCCGGGCTGCGATTTGCTCAAAAGTCCCGAGGAGGCAACGGCCGAGGCCGAGCGCATTGGCTGCCCCGTGCTTATTAAGGCGCGCGCGGGCGGTGGTGGCCGCGGCATTCGCAAGGTCGAGCGCGTGGAAGATGCGGCAAAGGCGTTCATCGAGGCGCGTGCCGAGGGCGAGGCTGTTTTTGGCGACGGCGAGTGCTACATGGAGAAGTTCGTCGCGCCGGCGCACCACGTTGAAGTGCAGATTATGGCCGATAAGCAGGGCCATGTGTTTTCGCTCGGCGAGCGCGAGTGTTCGGTGCAGCGTCGCAACCAAAAGCTGATCGAGGAGAGTCCCGCGCCGTGCCTCGACGGACACGACGACATTCGTGCCCGCATGCACAAAGCAGCGCGTGACCTGGCTCGTGCCGTCGGCTACGAAGGGGCCGGTACCATCGAGTTCCTGTATTCGGACGACGGCAATTTCTACTTTATGGAAATGAACACGCGCTTGCAGGTGGAGCATCCGGTTACGGAGTTTGTGACCGATACCGACTTGGTCAAGTGGCAGCTGCGCGTGGCAGCCGGCCAGCCTTTGCCCTTTGAGCAAGAGGACATGCCGGTCCGCAACCACGCCATGGAGTGCCGCATCAATGCCGAAACGCCGGACTTTCTGCCGTCATGCGGAACGGTCACCGCGCTGCGTGTGCCGGGTGGTCCGCGCGTGCGTTGGGATTCCGCCATGTTTACCGGTGCGAACGTTCCGCCGTACTACGACTCCATGCTCGGCAAGCTCATCGTGTGTGCGCCAACGCGTGACGGCGCCATTCGCAAGATGCGCTCGGCCCTGGGCGAGCTCGTGATTGAGGGCGTGAGCGAAAACAGCGAGCTTCAGCTCGACGTGCTGGCAAACGATGAGTTCTTGTCGGGCATGTATCACACCGATCTGATGGGGCATCTCTATGCTGATGAATAGAAAAGCGAAGACGGTCAACGTCCTCGAGGGACCGATGACCGAGTCGTGCGCCGAGTTTCCCGCGCGCCATGTGTTTATCAAGTGCCCGGAGTGCCGCCGAGTGATTGATGAGGCGCGCCTGCACGACAACCTCGAGGTCTGCCCTCGTTGTGGCAAACACTTTCGCGTGAGCGGCCGCGCGCGCATGCGCATGACGGTCGACGAGGACACGTTTGAGGAATGGGATGCCAATCTGGCGTCGGAGGACTTCCTCTCGTTTCCCGGCTATGCCGACAAGCTCAAGAGCGTAAACGAGCGTTCGGGCGAGCGCGATGCCGTTGTGTGCGGCAGGGGCAAAATCTGCGGTTGCGATACGGCGCTCTTCTTTATGGACGCCAACTTTATGATGGGCTCGATGGGTTCCGTGGTGGGCGAGAAGATCTGTCGCACATTTGAGCGAGCGACCGAGCTTGGATTGCCAGTTGTCGGCTTTACCGTTTCGGGCGGTGCGCGCATGCAAGAGGGCGTGACATCGCTTATGCAGATGGCCAAGATTTCTGCGGCGGTTAGGCGCCACAGCGAGGCGGGCGGCCTGTATATCACGGTGCTCACCGACCCCACGACCGGAGGCGTAACCGCGAGCTTTGCCATGGAGGGCGATATTATCCTGGCCGAGCCCGATGCCCTGACGGCATTTGCCGGCCCGCGCGTGATCGAGCAGAACATGCACAAGCGCCTGCCCAAGGGATTCCAGCGCTCCGAGTTTTTGCTGGAGCACGGCTTTTGCGATGCCGTTGTTCCGCGTGGCGAGATTGCGCTCACGGTAGGCGAGCTGCTGGCGCTGCACGAAGGGCACGCGCCCGGCCTGGGGGCACCGCATGAGATCGTGCATACGGGTCGCCGCGGCAAAAAGCTGGGACACTTGTTCAAGCGCTCGGCCGCACCAAAAACCGCGCTCGAGATTGTCAAGCAGACCCGCTCGGCAGATCGCGCCACGGCAGGCGAGATGATCTCGCTGGGCCTGGATGGATTTGTGGAGCTGCACGGCGACCGCTACTTTGGCGACGACGCTGCTGTGGTGGCTGGCATTGGCTGGAAAGACGGACGCCCCGTAACGGTCATCGCCATCGAGCGCGGCACCACGACCAAAGAGCGCATGCGTCGCAACTTTGGTATGGCACATCCCGAGGGCTACCGCAAAGCGCGTCGCCTGATGCGCCAGGCCGAAAAGTTTGGTCGACCGGTTCTGTGCCTGGTCGATACTTCGGGCGCGTTTTGCGGCATCGGTGCCGAGGAACGCGGTCAGGGCGAGGCCATCGCCCAGAATCTCATGGAGATGAGCGGCCTTAAGACGCCGATTGTCTCGGTGGTGACAGGCGAGGGCGGCTCTGGTGGCGCGCTGGCGCTGTCCGTGGCCGACCGCATCCTGATGCTCTCGAGCTCGGCCTATTCGGTCGTGAGCCCCGAGGCCTGTGCGTCGATCCTGTGGAAGGATACCGAGCGTGCGGATGAGGCCGCCGAGGCGCTTAAGCTCACGGCCCCCGATCTGCTGGCGCTCGGCATCATCGACGGCATTGTTGACGATAAGGGCCTGTCGCATGAGGAGATCGCCGGTGCCGTCATGTCCTCGGCATTTGATGCCTTCGATACGCTTGGGCAGCTCGACGACGCGACCCTCACAAACCTCCGCTACGAAAAGTACCGCGCAATCGGTCGATACCGCACGATGTGACAAAGGGACAGCCCGCATGTCATATTGGGAAAGGCGTTCCATGCTACAAGTTTCTAACACCTCGTTTACAACGTCGGTTTCATCAAACGCCATGGCCGTGGTGGACTATCTGTCCAAAAGCATGATGTCGGCGCTGCCGTTTATTGTCTGCGCGGCGTTGTTCCGCACCGTCGCTGTCATTATGGGCGAAGGCATGCTGGGCCTGTGGTCTGCCGATTCCGATATCTATCGCCTGTTCTACAGTTGGCTCTATAACGCCGGCTACTACTTTTTGCCCATTTATCTTGGTTGGGCGGCCGCCCGCCAGCTCGGTTGCTCGGAGCAGCTGGGCATGATGCTGGGCGGCGTATTGATTGCACCCGATTTACTCAAGCTTGTCGATGCCGCATCGACGACGGGGGCATCGATGACTTCCGTGTATGGTCTGCTTCCTGCGCCGGTCAACGATTACACGACGACTGTTATTCCGGTTCTCATCTCGGTGCCCGTGCTATGGCGAGTGGAGTGTTTCTTTAAGCGCGTTATCCCTAAGGCCGTGGCGTTTTCGTTTGTTCCGTTTGCGACCTTGCTTGTCATGGTTCCGGTTTCGCTGTGCATTACGGCGCCGGCGGGCAGCTATCTGGGCATGCTGTTGGGCCAGCTTATGTTTATGCTTGGCAATTCCGGTGGCATTGTGTCGCTGCTCACGCTCATGGGGCTTGCCGCAGGCTGGGAGTTCCTAAAGATCGCGGGCGTCAGCAACGTCGTCCTATCGCTCGCCTATGCGCAGTTTATGAGTGTGGGAACGGATTCGTGCATCCTGATCGCCGCGACGATGGCAACGTTCGCCGTTTGGGGCATGCCCTTTGGCGCGTCGCTTCGCGTTGCGGATAAGGACGAGAAGGCGCTCATGCTGGGCTATTCGATCTCGGGTGTGCTTGGTGGCGTAAGCGAGCCGGCGCTGTACGGTTGCGGCTTTAAATATGGCAGGTGCCTGACGTGCATGGCCATTGGCGGCGCCGTCGGAGGCCTTGTTGCGGCCGTGGGCCACGTTACGGCCTATACCATCGGCATGACGAATGTCCTCATGGTCATTGGCTTTGCCACGGGCGGCATCTCGAACCTGCTGTGGTGCTGCGCTGCCGGTGGTGTAGCATTCGCGATGTCTGCGGCGCTGAGCTACTGCTTTGGTGTGGTGCCGACGAAGGGGCAGACGACGGGGGACGGAGCCGATTCGTCCGAAACAGTGGCGAGCGCTGCTGAGGTAAGCGCATAAACCTGTGCGACAAAAGGACGATTCCTTTGTCACAGTCCAAGGCCGTGGCCCGTGTGGGCTGCGGCCTTTTTGTATCTTGAGGACAAAGTGGCTACACTACAATCCGTTTGAGCAATAGATATATAGGTAGTACCGTGGGGGCGGATGCAGATGGTCGAGTGGATAGTTAAGCGCGCGCAGGGCGATCGTGCGCGTGTGGGCACGTTAGCGGGCATGGTGTGTATTGTCGCCAATGTGGCGCTTTGTGCTGCGAAGGGCGCAATTGGTGTGCTGTCGGGATCGGTTTCGATCGTGGCGGATGCCATGAACAACCTGTCCGATGCTAGTTCGAATATCGTGAGCGTGCTGGGCTTTAAGCTGGCGAGCAAGCCGGCCGACCCCGAGCATCCTTACGGCCACGGTCGCTATGAGTATCTCTCGGGATTGGTCGTGGCGGCGCTCGTGCTGCTGATTGGCGTTGAGCTGGTGAAGTCCTCGGTTGAGCGCGTCATCCACCCCGAACCTGTCGAGTTCTCGCTTGCCCTGGTGGCAGTTCTAGCGCTTTCGATGGTCGTAAAGCTCTGGATGGCGGCCCTCAACCAAAAGCTCGGCGATCGCATTGAGTCCGAGACGCTGCATGCGACCGCGCAAGATTCCAAGAACGATGTTCTTGCCACGGGCGCCGTGCTAGCGTGCGCAATTGTTTCGCAGATGACGCACATCAATCTTGACGCATGGGTCGGCCTTGCCGTTGGCGCCTATATTGGCTGGAGCGGTTTTGAACTCATCCAGGATACGGTGAGCCCGCTTTTGGGCCAGACGCCCGATCCTAAGTTGGTCAAGCACATTCGAGACAAGATCATGAGCTACCCCGGCGTTTTGGGCGTTCACGATTTGATGGTTCACGATTACGGTCCGGGCAGGAAGTTTGCAAGCGCACATGCCGAGATGGCGGCCGAGGCCAGCCCGCTGGAAAGTCACGACACGCTCGATAACATCGAGCAGGCGTTTAGGGACGAGGACGGCATGATCGTCACGCTCCATTACGATCCCATCGTGACCGACGATCCAAAGGTGGCGAGCATGCGTTTACGCATTAACGCCATGGCCCAACAGATCGATAGCCGCCTTTCGATTCACGATCTGCGCTGTGTGCCGGGTCCTACGCACACCAACGTGATCTTTGACTGCGTGCGTCCCTCGGATATGGGCATGGACGCCGAGGACCTGAAGCACGCGTTGGCCCAGAGGGTCGAATCGGAATACCCCAAGTCGATTGCCAAGATTACGATCGACGAAGACTACGTAGGACATACCCACGAGTAGGGCTGTGCCGGCAAAGCAAGTTATACAGAAGGGGAGAGCATGAAGCGTCTATATCTACTCCGCCACGGCCAGACGGAATTCAACGTCAAAAAGCTGGTCCAGGGCCGCTGCGACTCACCGCTCACCGACTTAGGCCGTCAGCAAGCCGGGATGGCAGCTACATGGATCAAATCTCACAACGTCGTTCCCGACAAAGTGGTCTCTTCACCCTTAGGCCGAGCCATGGACACAGCTCGGCTCGTCGCAACCGAACTCCTTGGCCCGGACGCAGCAGTCGAGCCCTGCGAAGGCATCATTGAGCGCTGCTACGGCACCTTCGAAGAAGGCCCCCACGACGCATTGCCTACCGACGTCTGGGATCCGGGTGAGGATTTGGTCCCCTTTGGAGGAGAAGGGAACCGCGCGCTGCAAGAACGCATGGTAGGCACCCTCACCAATCTCATGGGAGCCGAGGGCATCGAAACCCTCCTAGCAGTAAGCCACGGCAGCGCCAGCCGCCAATTCATCAAGGCTGCAGCCCCAGAGGGCTTCGAGCTCCCAACAAAACTCCCCAACTGCGCCATCATGA
>CATZKS010000038.1 GCA_958421035.1 uncultured Collinsella sp.
GGCCCGTTCCGTGGAGGCTGAGTATCGCGCGCTGAAGGCTGCCCAGTCCGCCCTCGATAATAACGACCTGCTGCGTATGGCCTACGAGGCCCTGCGCGATTACCCTGCCATCCGTGCTGCGTACGAGGGCCGCTTTAAGATGGTCATGATCGATGAATTTCAGGATACCGACCAGATGCAGGTCGATCTGATACGCTACCTGACGGGTGCGGGGGAGCGCGCGCTGTGCACCGTGGGCGATGCGCAGCAGTCCATCTATCGCTTCCGTGGCGCCGAGGTCGAGGTGTTCCGTCGTCAGGAGCGCAAGGTGGGCTCGTCTGCCGCGCCCGAGGCGACTGCCGTGGCCGATGCCCCTGCCGGCGAACTCGTCAAACTCGTGCGCAACTTCCGCAGCCATGACGAGGTGCTGCGTTACGTGGCACGCGTCTTCGACGGCGATGACGGCGGCCTGATGCAGGGCTTTTTGGATCTTGAGGCGAGCGACGGCCGCAAGGACACGCTGGTGGCGGACGCCTCGCGCCGCCAGGCCCTCTTTGTTGCCGGCGGCAGTATGCAGGAGCGCACACAGGCCAAGGCCCGCGCGATCGCCGAGCGCTTCCGCGCGCTTGCCGATGCCGGCCAGCCCCAGGGCGGCATGGTACTGCTGCTGGGCCGCATGACCAACGCCGATGTCTACGCCCAGGCCTTCCGCGATCAGGGGCTCGACTGCGTCATCGCAGGCGGCTCGGTCTTTGCCCAGGCAGCCGAGGTGCAGACGGTGCGTGCCCTGGTCTGCGCGCTCGCCAATCCGGCCGATACGGCGCAGGGCCTTATGCCGCTGCTCGCCTCGCCGATGTTTGCGCTCGGCGCCCAGGAGTTCCTGGCGCTGGCGACCAAGCTCGATGGCGAGACGGGGGAGACCTCGCGCCGGAATATCGACATGGGCATCATGAGCGATTCCGATGTGCCGGGCTTGCAGGGCTTGCCGCTTGTGACGCGTGCCCGCGAGGTGCTGCGCTACGCACTGCGTCGCGTGGGGCGTGATTCGTTCGCCGCCATCGCGCGCGACGCGGTCAATGCCTCCGGCTGGTTCGTGCGCCTGGCGCAGCGCGGCCCCGAGGGCAAGGCCATCGCCGCCAACGTGCTCAAGGCGCTCGACGCCGTGGCCGAGGAGGAGGCCGAGTTCGGCAACTCGCCGCGTTCCATCGCGCTGGCCTTCGACCGCTTCTTGGCGGGCAAGGAGGCCCCGGGTGCCCTCAACGAGGAGGGCGACGGCGCGGTGCGCATCATGACCGTGCATGCGTCCAAGGGTCTGGAGTATCCGGTCGTAGCGGTTGCCGAGTGTTTTGGCGTGCGCAAGCCGTCCGGTGCGGCTCAGATGGGGCGTGTCGAGGGCGGAGCGCAGGTCGTGGCACTGCCAGCTCGTTTTGATGGCGTTAAGCTTGCCGATGGGACCTTTGTGAAGGGCGATGACGTCAAAAAGCAGTTTGAGCATGCGTTTAAGGGCAAGGGCACGTCGCTGTGGCTGCCGCCGGAGCTCATGGAGGACGTCTGTGCGACGGGTTCTCCCGCCGAGGCATTTGCTCGCCTGCGCAACGACGACCTGCAGCTTTCGCTCGAGGAGCGGGCTCGTCTGCTCTATGTCGCCATGACGCGAGCGCGTGAGCTGGTCATTCTGGCGATGGATGCCGGCGTGAGCCGCGGCAAGGTGACGGCGCCGACCTTTGATGTCGAGACCGATCTGACCTACGATGTGCTGCGCCGTATTTTGCCGACCGATGCTCTGGATATGCCGCAGCTCGATGCCGACCGCTTGGTGTTCGACAACTCCCAGCTGGGCGACTACGAGCTCATTTCGCTCGCGGGCTTTACCTTTGGCGAGCAGACGTTTGAGGCCAACGCTTCGCTGGATGCCGAGGGCAGGCTTGTTCGTGGCGATGCCGATACGGATGCTGCCGACGATTCGGCCAGTACAATCGTCCCCGGTCCTGTCGACCCCAAGCCCGATTCGTTCGAGCTTGTGTATCCCCAGGCAGTGGGCGTGCGCATGGGCATCTGTCCGTATCCGATGCGTGACTCGTATAGCTACTCGTCAATCGCCGCGGCACTCCATGCCGAGACGGAAGACCGTGCCGCCGAGGCTCGTGTTCCCATGGACGAGACCGGCGATGATGCGGAGTCGGATGGTTCCGAGATGACGGACGCAGACGTGGCCGCTGTCGAGCCCGCCGGCAATCCCATGGCGCTGGGCTCGGCCTTCCACGCCGCCTGCCAGTGGCTCATCGAGATGGGTGCCGATGCGCTGCCCGCTGAGCGTGCCGACGCCCTGGCTCGCCTGTGGCACCTGACGCCAGAACAGCGCGAGCGCTTCGATGTCGCTCTGGAGCGCTGGCTCAAGTCGTCGGTTCGTGCCGAGCTGTTCGCGTGGCCGTGCGTTCGCGCCGAGGTGCCGTTCTTCTCGCTGGGCTGCGAGGACGAGGACATCGCCCGCTACGGTGCATATGCCGAAGGCGCCATCGACGCTTTGGCGACCGACCCGGCCGATCCGTCACGCGCACTGGTCATCGATTACAAGACGGGTGGCACGCCGGATGAGACGCCGGACCAGCTGCTCGAGAAGCACGCCCTGCAGGCGCGCGTCTACGCCGACGTGTTGCACAAGGCGGGCTTTGAGACGGTGACGGTCAAGTTCGTTCGCGTGGAGCAGGCGAATCCAGCCATCTTCGTCGAACCCGCCGAGCCTCAGGTGGTCACCTACAACCTCTAGTCCTCAGATAACTTGCGGTGGAATAGTTCCTGTATTGCGGCCCAGGTGGCCCAAGCGGGAACTATTTCACCGCAACTGCAAGAGGAGCCGTGTGGGTTTGGCTAGGTTCGGGTGCCGTCCGTGCCGTGCGGTAGAATCGTAACCCTAAGATCACGAACCCGCATCGGAGCTCATTACATGGCATTCGTCCATCTGCACAATCACACTGTTTTCTCCATGCTCGACGGCGCAACCCGTATCCAGGATATGGTCAATCGTGCCGTAGAGCTGGGCATGCCCGCCGTCGCCATTACCGACCACGGCTACATGTATGGCGTGCCCGACCTGGCGCTGGCCTGCGACGCCGTCAACCACAACACGCCCGAGTACAAAACCTGGAGCCACGACAAGGCCTTCCTGGAAAAGGACCGCCGCGACGAGCTGGTGGAGCCCGATCCCGAGGAAAACCCGCGCGAGCATGCCCAGTATGTGAAGGACATGGCCATGTGGGACGAGAAGGGCAACATCGACGAGCTCAAGCCGCCCCTGGTCATCAAGCCCATCTTTGGCTGCGAGGTCTACTTTACGCCGGACGAGACCCTTGCTCGCGACCACAAGCCCGAGCTCTACCACATGATCCTTCTGGCCAAGGACCAGGAGGGCTACGTCAACCTGATGCAGACGGTTTCCGAGGCCGCCGTGCAGGGCTTTTACTACAAGCCGCGCGTGACGCTCGACAACCTGCGCCGCCACGCCAAGGGCATGATCTGCACGAGCGCCTGCATCGCGGGCATCATCCCCAAGTACATCGACCGCGGTGACATGGAGGGCGCCATCAAGTGGGCCGAGACCTTCCGTGACACCTTCGAGCCCGGCGACTTCTACATCGAGATCCAGGAACACGGCATCACCACCGACAACGGCCTGACCGACGAGCAGATGGACCGCACGCTCATCGACATCGCCAAGCAGGTGGGCGTCAAGGTCATCGCCACCAACGACTTCCACTACCTGCGTCGCGAGGACGCGCCCGTGCAGGACGTCATCATGTGCATTGGCATGAACGCCAAGGTCGACGACCCCAACCGCATGCGCATGACCGGCTCGGAGTTTTACATGAAGACCGAGGAGGAGATGCGGGCGATGTTCCCGTATTGCCCCGAGGCCTGCGACAACACGCTCGAGATCGCCGACAAGTGCTACGTTGAGCTGGACTGGGACTCCATCATCCTGCCGCGCTTCCCGTTGCTCGATCCCGGCGAGACGCACGAGAGCCAGTTCCGCCGCGAGTGCGAGAAGGGCCTGCGCCAGCACTATGGTGACGACTGGGCCACGCGCGAGATCGGCGGCGTCAACATCAAAGAGCGCTTTGAGTACGAATACAAAGTCATCTGCGACAAGGGATTTGCCGCCTACTTCTTGATCGTTGCCGAGTACGTGCAATGGGCCAAGGACAACGGCATCGGCGTCGGCCCCGGCCGTGGCTCGGCCGCCGGCGCTATCGTCGCCTACGCCATGAACATCACCGCGTTCGACCCGCTCGAGAACGGCCTGATGTTCGAGAGGTTCCTGTCCCCGCAGCGTACCGAGATGCCCGATATCGATATGGACTTCGACGATGAGCGGCGCCTCGAGGTCGTGGAGCACGTTCGCCAGCTCTATGGCCCCGAGAAGGTCACCCACGTCATTACCTACTCGACCATTAAGGCCAAGCAGGCCATCAACGACGCCGCGCGCGTCCTGGACTACCCGGTCTACATGGGCCAGCGCCTGTCCAAGATGGTCTCGAGCGACCCCAAGGTCAAGCTCAAGCAAGTGCTCGAAAAGCAACCCGGCAAAGAGGATCTGTTTAACCCCGACTTTGCCGAGGCCTATAAAAAGGATGACGACGCCCGCCGCATCATCGACACGGCGCTCTCGATCGAGGGCCTCACCCGTGGCGAGGGTGTGCACGCGTGCGCCGTTCTGATCTGCCGCGATCCCGTCAACGAGCATGTGCCCACCAAGCTCGATACCAAGGGCGGCGTCGAGATTACCCAGTACGAGGGCCATACCGTTGCCGACATGGGCCTGCTCAAGATGGACTTCCTGGGCCTGCGCACGCTGACGGTTATCTCTAAGGCCAAGGCCAACATCAAAAAGAACTTCGGCATCGACATCAAAGAGGAAGAGATTCCCTTTGACGACCCCGAGATCTTTAAGCTCATGGGCTCCGGTCACACCGCCGGCGTCTTCCAGGTCGAGTCCGCCGGCATGACGGCCACGATCAAGAACATGAAGCCCACCGAGTACAAGCATGTCGTGGCATTGATCGCCCTGTACCGCCCGGGCCCGCTGGGCGCCGGCATGGTCTCGTCCTACATCAACCGCATGAACGGCAAGGAACCGGCCGTCTCCTACGACGACCGTCTGGACGACATCCTGGGCGAAACCTACGGCACCATGGTCTACCAGGAGCAGGTTATGCTCATCTCCGTCGAGATGTGCGGCTTCTCCAAGGGCGAATCGGACTCGCGTATCCGTAAGCCCGTGGCTAAGAAAAAGATCAAGCTGCTTACGTCGACGGTGCTCCACTGGGAGGATGGCTCGGACGAGACCACCTACGACCACTGGATGAACGGCGCTATCAAGAACAACTACACGCGCGAGGTCGCCCAGAAGATTTGGGACGATGTTCTCGAGTTCGCGTCCTACGCCTTCAACAAGTCGCACTCCGCCGGCTACGCCATCTTGGTTATGCAGACGGCGTGGCTCAAGGCACACTATCCGCACGAGTACATGGCGGCCGTTCTGACGTCCTACACGGGCAAGACCGACAAGATCGTGCACTACGTCTCGGCATGCCGTCACGACGGCATCCCCGTGCTTTCGCCAGATGTCAACGAGTCCGGCACCGAGTTCACGGCTACCAAGGAGGGCGTGCGCTTTGGTCTGGCCGGCATCCGCGGCGTGGGTACCGGCGTGGCGCAGGCGATTATCGCCGAGCGCGAGGCGGGCGGTCCGTTTAAGACGCTGCACGACTTTGTCGAGCGCGTGGACTCGAGCCAGGCCAACCGCCGCGTGATCGAATCGCTCATCAAGGCAGGCGCCTTCGACTCCACGGGGTATCCGCGTCGCCAGATGATGCACTTTGTGGATAAGAACAACCCCGAGAACATCATCGACGCCGCGATAAAGCGCCAGAAGGACCGCGCGAGCGGCCAGACCTCGTTCTTCGATATGTTTGGCGACGTTGAGGGCTCGGGCTTCGAGGTCAGCGTGCCCGATCCGGACGGCCAGGAATGGGACCGCCACCTCAAGCTGAGCCAGGAGAAGGAGGTTCTGGGCATCTATGTCTCGGACCACCCGCTGCGCCCGTTTGAGTATGCGCTCAGCAAAGCGCGCGACTTTTCGTTCTCGCAGATCGACACCGGCTACGAAGTTCAGAATCCTACGGGCGGCACCATCAACCAGGAGATTCCCGAGGGTAAGGCGCTGTGGTGGGCCGGCATGGTCTCAAGCGTGTCCAAGCGCGTGACCAAAAACGGCGACCCCATGGGCATCGTGCAACTCGAGGACATGGAAGGCGAGGCCACCGTCGTCGTGTTCCCCAAGACCTATAAAGAGGCCGAGGGGTACCTGTACGGCGAGGTCGATCCCGAGACCGGCGCGCAGCTGTCCGACGCTTTTGTGCGCATTAAGGGCAAGCTCGAGCGCTCGGACCGCGGCGACCAGATTATCGCGCAGGAGATCGTGCCGCTGGAGCTCAACGAGGAGAACAACAAGCCCAAGGTGTTTGAGGTCATGGTGCCCAACAGCCGCTTTAGCCAGGGCAATATGGCGCGCCTGGCCACGGTGCTCACCACTAACCCGGGCGGCGACCGCGTGGAGATCTTTATCGAGCAGGTGGACGGGCGCGTGCTGCGCGCCGAGGTGCCTGCCAAGGTCAACGCGCGCTCGATTCCGCTGCTGGCCGAGGCCAAGGCCATTGTGGGTAACCAAGGCAGAGTGACGGTGATCTAAGGGCGACCTTGCTGGTCCGCGCGAGATTGGAGGAAGTGATGGCGCAAGGGACGTTTGTGCAGGCACTCCGGAAAGAGGCGGCGCTGAGCGGCACCTTTATGAAGGGGCGTTCGCTCATGCTCAACGGTGCCGTGCTGTCGATTGAGGACAGCGGCTCGCGCTTCTCCAGGAACGTGACGGTTGAGGGCTCGGTGCGTGGCTCGCGCGGCGACCTGTACAAGACGCACGTGGCGCTCGACATGGACGAGCACGAGGTGATTGACTACGACTGCGATTGCCCCGCTGCCTATCGCTACCCCGGCATGTGCAAGCACGCCATCGCCACGGCGCTGGCGTACCTGGATGCCAGCGGCATTGAGCCCGTCGAGGGGCTGCGCACGCCGGTCCGCACGTTTACGGCGGCGCCCAAGCAAGCCGCGCGTCCCTCGTCCGCCGCACCGGCCGTCAACCCTAACTTTCCCTTCCCGGCGCCAGTTCCCACGAGCCCGAGCCTCATGAAGGCGCTCTCCGATCTTTCGGACGCTCGCATGGATGAGTTGGCGGGCATGCGCCGCAAGCTCGCCGGCACTGTCGACCCCGATGCCCCCAAGGCGGTGTTGGAGCCCTCGCTGGTGCCGTACTACAATCCGCTGTTTGCCGACCGGTTTAGCTGGGCGCTCGAGCTTCGCATCCGCTGCGGCTCGGTGTCCTACGTGGTCAAGGACATCGACGGCATGGCCGCCGCCTACGTGCGCGGCGGCACGTTCTCGTACGGCAAAAAGCTCACATTCCTCCATGCGCCCGAGGCCTTTGACGAGGTTTCGGTGCGTCTGCTCGACCTTGTTGTGGCAACGGTTGTGTATCTGAGCGACATCACGAGTTCGCGTTCGGCGTCGTACGATTTTGCACGCAGCGGCTTTGTCGCCGAGCGCCAGTTGCCGCTGTCCGAGCATGACATCGTATACATGCTGGACTTGCTGCGTGGCCGGACCATTTCCTTTGAGCCCGCCTGGTCGCGGGGAACGACGACGCATCGTTCCTACGAGGTAGCGGTTGAGTTGTCGCCGGTGGGGGAGGACGAGGCCTCGGCAAAACAACCGCTGCTCCTTGCCGCCAAGATCGCGCCGGCGGCCGGTGGCAGCTACGACCTGCGCCTGCCGGCCGATATGTACTGCTTTGCCTCGGGCGACGTTGCCTATCTGGTCGACACGCACCGCGCGCGCCGCGCCGATGCAGCGTTTGCCCAGCATGCCGCACCGTTTCTGTCGCGTCTGCTGCCCTGTCGCACGCCGGTCCATATCGCTGCCGAACAGGTGGGCGAATTCTGCCGCATGGCACTGCCCGTGCTGCGCGAATACACCGACCTCACCGCTCCCGCCGTGCTCGACACCGTGGCGCCCGAGCCGAGCTTTGCCATGGCAATCGGTGTCGATGACGGGCTTGTGACCTGCAAGATTACGGTTTCCTACGGCGACTGGTCGGCAGATCTCTTTAGCCTGGGCGCTCCGGGCAGCCCCTTCGAAGAGCAGCGCCCGGGCGTGCCGCCGCGCGACGAGATAGCAGAGTTTCGCGTTATGGATACGGCGGCCCTGTATTTCGACTTTTACGAGGGCGGCCTGGCGTTTGAGGAGCGCGACGACGAGAGCCTGTTCCACTTGCTGACCGAGGGTTTGTCTGCCCTGTCCGAGCTGGGCGAGGTCATGCTCAGCGACCGCCTACGCCAGATCTCGGTGCGCCCTGCGCCCAAGCTTTCGGTGCGCGCGACCGTCAAGAGCAACTTGCTCGATGTCGAACTGGGTGCGAGCGGTCTTTCGGCGGCAGATCTTGCCATCTATCTGGACTCGTACAAGCGCCACCAGACGTTTGCGCGCCTCACGTCCGGCGACATCGTACGCCTGGACGAGGGTGCCCGCGCCGCGTTTGGTCTTGCCGAGGACCTGGGCGTCGATGCCGTCGATCTGCTCGACGGCGTGTCGCTTCCCGCGTCGAGCACCCTGTTTGTCGATAGCATGCTTGCACGCACGCCCGCGCTCGAAGCCGATCGCGACGCTGCGTTCCGTCGCACCGTCGAGCGCTTGGATACGCTCGGCAAGATGGACTTTACGGTGCCGGTCTCGCTCAAGGCCACACTGCGCGGCTATCAGGTCGACGGCTACCAGTGGCTCGGCTCGCTCGAGCACCTGGGCCTCGGCGGGATCTTGGCCGACGATATGGGCCTGGGCAAAACGCTGCAGATTATCGCACATATCCTGGCGCGCGTGGAGGCGGGGGACACTAAGCCCACGCTCGTGGTATGTCCTGCGTCGCTTGTGTACAACTGGACCGCCGAGCTGGAGCGCTTTGCGCCTTCGCTCGATGTGTGTGCCATTGTGGGCGCCAAAGCGCAGCGCCGCGTGCAGATAGCCGGCGCCGACGAGCATAACGTGGTCGTGACATCGTATGACCTCATGCGCCGCGATATCGACGAGTATGCCGAGCAGGACTTTGCCCGCGTTGTGCTCGATGAGGCCCAGTACATTAAAAACCCGCTCACGCAGGTAGCGCGTGCCGCCAAGCGCCTGCCGGCCGGCGTGCGCTTTGCCCTGACGGGCACGCCCATCGAAAACCGCCTGTCCGAGCTGTGGAGCATCTTCGACTTTCTGATGCCGGGCCTTTTGGGGACGCGCGAGTCGTTTGCCAAGCGCTTTGAGAGCCCCGTCGAGCATGCCGAGGGCGATAGTGCCGCTCGCCTGCAGGCGCTCGTGTCGCCGTTTGTGCTGCGCCGTGTTAAGGAAGACGTGGTGGCCGACCTGCCCGAAAAGATCGAGGACACCGTCATGGCACAGCTCACCGGCGAGCAGCGCAAGCTCTACCTGGCCAACCAGGACCGCATCGCCCAGCAGGTGCAGCACCGCGAGGCATCCGAGTTTAAGAAGGACAAGCTTAAGGTGCTCGCCGAGCTCACCAAGCTGCGCCAGATCTGCTGCGACCCGCATCTACACTACGAGGACTACAAGGCGGGGAGCGCCAAGCTCGACGCTTGCATGGAGCTCGTGCACGGTGCGCTCGACGGCGGGCACCACATTCTGCTGTTCAGCCAGTTCACGGGCATGCTCGATATCATTGGCAAGCGCCTGGCCAGGGAGGACATCGGCTTCCTTAAGCTCACGGGCGCTTCGTCCAAGGAGAGCCGCGCCAAGATGGTCGCGCAGTTCCAGGCGGGCGAGGTGCCGGTGTTTCTGATCTCGCTCAAGGCGGGCGGCGTGGGCCTCAACCTGACGGCGGCCGATGTGGTCATTCACTACGACCCGTGGTGGAACGTGGCGGCGCAGGACCAAGCGACTGACCGCGCACATCGTATTGGCCAGCAGCATACCGTGACCGTGTACAAGCTCATCGCCAAGGACACGATCGAGGAACGCATTATGCAGATGCAGGAGTCCAAACGCGACCTGGTCAACAGCGTGCTCGGCGGCGATGGCATCTCCTCGGCGCTGTTTACCCGCGAGGATGTTCTGGCGCTGCTCGGCGGCGACGGGCGCTAACCCGCTCGGGTGAGGCCGCCAGGGCGGATAGCCCGCGCTGTCCCATCGTCCCCGCTCGTTATGTGTTCATTTGCGATGCCGTGGATGGTTCGCTTGCCTTTGGGCATAAGAACCTCAAGAACATCGGCACATCAGCAAAGGAGAACATCATGGCGAAATTCTTTAAGGACCCCGATGGCAAGCTCATTGCCGCTCTGGGCAACGACGTTGCAACCCCTGCCGGCTGCACGGAGCTGACCGCGAACACCGAGGACGCGGCGCACGAGAAGCACGTGCCCGTCGTCGAGAGCGAGCGCGACGGTCACGTGATCCGTGCGCGCGTGGGCTCGGTCGAGCATCCTATGGTGCCCGAGCACTACATCGAGTGGATTGCCCTTGAGGCCGAGGGCCGTCTGGAGGTCCATTACCTCCAGCCCGGCATGAAGCCCGCGACGTTTTTTGCCGGCGGCTCCAAGACCGGTACCGTCTATGCCTATTGCAACCTGCACGGGCTGTGGTCCGCGACGTTCTAGGAGCGCGCCCCCGCTCGGGGTATCATAGCTAGCATATGCACATGCGAGCGCCGACTGCATCATGCGGCCGGCGCTTTTACTACGACAACGATGGTTTACGACGGAAAGGGCTGAGCCATGAAGCTCGCACTTGCACAGATCGATATGCGCCTGGGTGATATTGAGGGTATCTGCGGTCGCATCGAGGACCAGGCGCGCCTGGCCCATGAGCGCGGTGCGCGCGTGTTGTGCGTGCCGGCTCCGCTCTTTATGGGAGCCCTGCCCGGCGGCCTGGTGGGCGCTGCCGACTTTGAGCACGACATACTTGCCGGCTTGACCGGCGTCGCCGAGCGTATCCAAGAGCTCGATATGATCTGCATCGTGCCCGCGGCAGTTTCGTTTGAGGGCCAGCCCCTGCTCGACTACATGATGCTCAAGGACGGCCATGTGGTGCCGGCCCGTTCGAGCATTGCCCTGCAGCGCGGTGGGAACGGCGATGCCCGTTGGGCACCGCCGGTGTTTGACGTGGACGGCGTGCGTATCGCCGTGATCTTCGACTTGGACCGCGAGCTCGAGATGCTGCCGACCGGCGTCGACCTCATTGCCTATTTCCAGTTCAACGCATTCGATATGACCGACCGCGAGACCGCCGCGATCGCCGCCGTGCGCAGCGGAGCCTACCGCAAGATCGCATCTAAGCGCAGCGTGTGGTTTGCCTGCATGGCGCCGGTCGGTGCGTACGACGAGTCGGTGTATACCGGCGGGTCGTTTGTACTCGACGACTGCGGTCGCGTGGTGGCCCAAGCGCCGTGTTTTGAGGAGAGCCTGCTGGTTCAGGAGATCCAGCGCGGTGTGATGCTCGATGCCTTGGAGGACCACGAGCTGCCCGAGTTTCGCTCCGAGGAATGGCTGTGGCAGGCACTGGTGCTCGCTGTTCGCGATAACGCCCGCGCCCGCGGTACGTCGCGCGCCGTGGTGGCGCTTGAGGGCGACTTGCCGTCGTCCCTGCTGGCGGCGCTGGCCGTCGACGCTCTGGGTCCGCGCAATGTGGTCGGCCTGGTGCTGGGACGCAACCGCATCTTTACGCCGGCGCAGGAGGAGGCCGAGGCTGCTCGCTGTGCCGCCGTTCGCGCCATTGCCGAGCGTCTGCACATTCGCACTGTCGAGCGCGATGCACCGGATGCGGCGCGTGTGCTCGATCGCGACGTGTCGGCGGGCGATGCCGAGCGTCTGCGCTCGCGCACGCTGGGCCTCATGCTGGAGGACACGGCGCTCGAGCTGGGTGCGATGGCGCTGAGCCCGCTGTCCAAAACCGAGTATGCGCTGGCGGCGCCGGCGCTTTGCGGCGGTTACCAGGGCGACTTTGCGCCCTTTGGCGATGTGTACCTGTCGACGCTTGAGTTTGTGGCGCGTGTGCGCAACCGCACGTCTGCCGTGGTGCCCCAAGAGCTCGTGACGCTCAACGCGGTGGAAGATTGTATGGAGCGCGTGCTGGCGCAGGCGCTCTCGACGCTCGACGGTCCGGTCGATATGCTCGACCGCGCGGCACAGCTGCTCGGCGGGCTTGAGCCGGGTGAGGTCGATGGCGCGCTCGAGGCGCACGTGGACCGCAATCGAGCTTTCGACGACATCCCGATGGCCGCCGGCAAGCCCGAGGCTTGCTCGCTGCTGCTGATGCTCGTGCGTCAGGGCGAGGCCGCCCGCCGCATGCTGCCGACGGCGCCGATCGTCTCGGCCCGTTCGTTTGTTGAGCGCGCCTGGCCGTACATGCTCGCGTGGTCCGACCTGGGGCTGAGCGGCAAGGAACGCATGACGGTCGATGCGCTGGCGCGCGCCGAGGTGAACCGCTTTGCCGACGAGGATACAAGCGAGCGCATGCGAAACGAGATGATGGGCGTGCTGGGCGAGCTACTGGGTATTTCGCCCGAGCAAATGGAGGAGCTGCGCTCCGAGGACGGCCAGCGTCGCTTGCATGAGGGCATGAAGAAGTTTGAGGGCGAGGTCCAGGACGCCATCGATAAGATGATGGGCGGTCAGGGCGGCTCGCAAGGTAGTCCCCAGGGTGGCCCGATGCCGCACCCGCCAGTAGATTCGAGGCAGTTCCCCTTTTTCTCGCAGAACTAACTATGGGATAGGATTCGCTTCCAACCCCGATACTTCAACTAAGCATCTTGGCCCCGTTGTGTTATTCTAGAACAGACGTTCGTGAATGATTCGCGGGGCCCTGTCTTGCGCTGTGCTTGTGGCGAGGGGAGGTCGGCTTGGTTATCTTGGGCATTGACCCCGGTTTGGCTCATACGGGTTGGGGGATTATCGAGGAGCGGCGTGGCGAGGTTCGCTGCCGTGCCTACGGTTGCATCGAGACCAGCGCGGGCAGCCCGCTTGCGGTGCGCCTGTCGCATATCGCCCGTGACCTTAAGGATGTCGTCGAGCGTTATCGACCCGACACAGCTGCTGTCGAGAGCATCTACTTTGGCGCCAACGTTCGTTCGGCCATCCCCACGGCGCATGCCCGCGGTGCCGCGCTCGTGGCGCTTTCGGAGTGCGCGCTCGAGATTGGCGAGTACACGCCCATGCAGATCAAACAGGCTGTGGTGGGCACCGGCGCCGCGGACAAGCGGCAGGTCGCCTACATGGTACGCACGCTAACACAGCTCGACCACGACCCGCATCCCGACCATGCCGCCGATGCCCTGGCCTGCGCCATCTGCCACGTAAACCTCAGCCGCACCCGCGCACTCACCGGTGGCGAGTTCTATCAACAGAGAGGAACCGGATACTGATGATTTCCCAGCTCCACGGAACGCTTGTCGAGGCCACGATGAGCTCGGCCGTCGTCGATGTGTCGGGCGTTGGCTTTGAGCTCGGCATCTCGGGCAGCACTGCGGCCACGTTGCCGACGCCCGGCGGCGAGGTCCGCCTCTACACGCGTATGCAGGTGCGCGAGGACGCCATGACACTTTTCGGTTTTTCCTCAAAGGATGAGCGCACGATGTTCGACCGGCTCGTGTCCGTCTCGGGCGTTGGCCCGCGCTTGGCGCTCGCCGTGCTTTCCACCTATACCGTGGGGCAGCTGTATTCGCTGGTGATGGCCGAGGACGACAAGGGCATGGCCAAGGTACCCGGTGTGGGCAAAAAGACAGCTCAGCGCCTGATCCTGGAACTCAAGAGCACCTTTGCCAAGGATAAGGGCTTTGTGCCGGTCGACGTGATTCCCGGCCAGGTTGCGATGCCGGTTCCTGCCGCCGCTCCTTCGGCGATCGATGATGCCCGTGCGGCACTCCTTTCCATGGGTTTTAGTCCGCAGGAGACCGATGTTGCCCTGAGCGGGTATGATGGGCAGGATATGCGTGTCGAGGACTTGCTCGGCGCGGCGCTTAAGCGACTCGGAATGGATGCGTGATGTGGGAAGCCGATGACTCTCAGGACCTGTGGGCGACGCCCGGCAACTCGCCGGCGGCATCCATGGCGCACGGCGAGCGCATGGTGGGCTCGGAGCTAACGCCCGAGGACCTCGATGTCGACCGCACTTTGCGCCCCCAGCGCCTGGACGACTACTGTGGCCAGGAGCACATCAAGCAGAGTCTGCGCGTGTTGATCGAAGCGGCGCAGAGCCGTGGCGAGACGCTCGACCACGTGATTTTCTCGGGTCCTCCGGGCCTGGGCAAGACCACGCTGGCCACCGTTATCGCCAACGAGCTGGGCGCTCAGATCAAGACCACGAGTGGCCCTGCCATCGCGCGCACGGGTGACCTGGCGGCCATCCTTACTAACTTGCAGCCGGGTGATGTGCTGTTTATCGACGAGATCCACTGCCTCAACCGTTCGGTCGAGGAGGTCCTGTACCCCGCGATGGAGGACTTTGCCCTCGATATCGTGATTGGCAAGGGTCCGGCGGCTCGCTCGATTCGCCTGGATATTCCCAAGTTTACGCTGGTAGCGGCAACGACCCGCTCAGGCATGTTGACCGGCCCGTTGCGCGACCGCTTTGGCATTTCATATCGCCTGGATTACTACACGGTCGAGGAGCTCGCGCAGATTGTGACGCGCTCGGCGACTATCCTGGGCGTGACGATCGACCACCCCAGTGCACTCGAGATCGGCTCGCGTTCGCGCGGCACGCCACGTCTTGCCAACCGCCTGCTCAAGCGCGTGCGCGACTATGCGCAGGTGCGCGGCAACGGTCCCATTGAGCTTGATATTTGCCGTCAGGCACTCGAGTTCTTTGAGATCGACGAGCTCGGCCTGGACTGGATGGATATTCGCATTTTGGAGACGCTCGCCAAGACGTTCTCCGGTCGTGCCGTGGGACTTACGACCCTTGCCAGCGCGGTGGGCGAGGACCCGGGCACGCTCGAGGATGTCTATGAGCCCTATTTGCTGCAGTGCGGGTTGATGATTCGTACGCCGCAGGGCCGTCAGGCAACCCTTCGCACCTTTGAGCACCTGGGGATTGAACCTACCGTTTAGGGCGCTTTATTTTGGCGGGCTGTTGGGCTATCGCTGGGCATCGGGTAAACATATCGCCGTTCATCGGTTATGGGCGTTTTATTATTGCGCGCCCGTGCTATGCTGAATTGGTCTTTTTCTCATTCGGTAACGAAAGGACCGCCCATGCCTACTGACATCGAAATCGCACGTTCTGTCACGCCGCTGCCTATTACCGAGGTGGCCAAGAACGCCGGCGTCGACGTTAAGCACCTTATTCCGTACGGCTTCGACAAGGCTAAGGTCGACTATTCACTGCTCAACGAGCCGACTGATCACCAGGCCAAGCTCGTCCTCGTGACCGCTATCAACCCAACGCCCGCGGGCGAGGGCAAGACCACCACGACCATCGGTCTGGCCGATGGCCTGCGTCGTCGCGGTATCAAGAGCGCCGTGGCCCTGCGTGAGCCTTCGCTCGGTCCCGTCTTTGGCGTCAAGGGCGGTGCCGCTGGCGGCGGTTGGGCCCAGGTCATTCCCATGGAGGACATCAACCTGCACTTTACCGGCGACTTCCATGCCATCGGTGCTGCCAACAACCTGCTGGCCGCCATGCTCGATAACCACATCCAGCAGGGCAATCAGCTCGGTATTGACGTTAAGCGCATCACCTGGAAGCGCGTCGTCGACATGAACGACCGTCAGCTGCGCCATGTTATCGATGGCATTGGCGGTAAGGCCCAAGGTGTGCCGCGCGAGGACGGCTTCGACATCACCGTTGCCTCCGAGGTCATGGCAATCCTGTGCCTGTCTACGAGCATCAACGACCTCAAGGAACGCTTGGGTGAGATTGTCGTCGGCTATAGCTTTGCCGGCGAGCCCGTCCGTGCCCGCGACCTCAAGGCCCAGGGTGCCATGGCCGCGTTGCTTAAGGACGCGCTTAAGCCCAACCTGGTGCAAACGCTCGAGGGCACGCCCGCGTTTGTCCACGGCGGTCCCTTCGCCAACATTGCCCACGGCTGCAACTCTATTATGGCCACGCGTATGGCGATGCGCTTTGGCGATGTTGCCATTACCGAGGCCGGCTTCGGTGCCGATCTGGGTGCCGAGAAGTTCCTCGACATCAAGTGCCGCATGACGGGCGTTCGCCCCAGCGCCGTCGTGGTCGTCGCGACCGCTCGTGCGCTGAAGTACAACGGTGGCGTCGCCAAGGCCGACCTCAACGAGGAGAACCTCGAGGCACTCAAGGCTGGCATGCCCAACTTGCTGCGTCATGTCGACAACATCCAGAACGTTTATGGTCTGCCCTGCGTGGTCGCCATCAACCGCTTCCCGACGGACACCGAGGCTGAGCTTGCACTCATCGAGTCCGAGTGCCAGAAGCTCGGCGTCAACGTTAAGCTTTCCGAGGTCTGGGCCAAGGGCGGCGAGGGCGCGCTCGAGCTGGCCGATGAGGTCATGCGTCTGATTGAGCAGCCGAGCGAGCTCAAGTTTGCCTATGAGGACGGCGCTGATGTCGCTGATGCCCTCGAGGCCGTTGCCACCAAGGTCTACCGCGCCGACGGCGTTGACTTTACGCCGGCCGCCAAGCGCCAGCTCGCCGAGCTGCGCGAGAACGGCTTTGGCAACCTGCCGGTGTGCGTCGCCAAGACGCAGTACAGCTTTAGCGACAACGCCAAGGCCCTGGGCGCTCCCGAGAACTTCCGCATCACCGTGCGTGAGC
>CATZKS010000039.1 GCA_958421035.1 uncultured Collinsella sp.
CAGCAGCGTTCTTGACGGCCTCCTGAGCCTGCTTCTTGGTGCCGACGAATAGCACGTTGCCACCCTTGGCGACGTTCTTGACGAAGGTGTAGGCCTGGTCGGCGTCGAGGATGGTCTGCTTGAGGTCGAGGATGTAGATGCCGTTGCGCTCACCGAAGATGAACGGCTTCATCTTGGGGTTCCAGCGACGGGTCTGGTGACCGAAGTGGCAGCCGGCCTCGAGCAGGGTGCGGATATTAATCTTGGTAGCCATGTTAAACCTCCTGTGGTTTGCCTCCGCGCGGGGTCATCCTCCAAAACCAACCCGGACATGTGCTACCAAAGCCCGGGCACCACGGTATGAAGTAGCCGCGCGTGCGTGATAAAAACATGTTGCCGTGAAGCAACCCGATGAATGATAGCAGGAATGCCTCTTCCTGCCAACCCGCAATCAAAACCACACACCTGAGTGCGGCGCGGGACGTCCCAGCCACTATTCGCCGCGGGGATGGGCTTGAGCCACGGCACGTTTAAGCCGATCGGGTGTGAGATGCGTGTAGATCTGCGTCGTGGACAGGCTCGCATGACCTAGCAGCTCTTGAACCGAGCGCAGGTCCGCACCGCCCTCGAGCAAGTCGGTCGCAAAGGTATGGCGCATCGCATGCGGGGCGATGTCAGCCGGAATGCCGGCGAGCGTCGCCAGCGTATGGAACCGCCGCCGAAGCATCGCGGCGCTCATGCGATTGCCGCGCGCCGATATAAGCAGCGGATGCGGCCCGGTAGCGAGGTCGCGGCGCTTTGCCCGAGCGAGCAACTCCGGCCTCCCCTCTTCAATATAGAGACGCGTCACATCGAGCGCACGACGATACAGAGGGACGATACGCTCCTTGCTCCCCTTGCCCCACAGGCGCAGCGTGCGCTCAGACCATGAGATGGATTCCACATTGAGCGCCGCAAGCTCTGAGATGCGGGCACCCGAGGCATAGAGCAACTCGAGCATCGCCGCATCGCGCAGTCCCGCGGGTGTTGAGGTATCAGGCGTCTTGAGCAGCGCCTCGACCTGCTGGGTCGTAAGGACGCCCGGCAGGTCACGCGGCAGCTTGGGCGACGCGATCGCCGAGACCGCATCGCCCTCGACAATCCCCTCGGCAGCCATCCAGCGATAGAGAGATCGGATAGCCGACAGGTGCGCCGCAAGCGTTCGGGGAGCCACCTGCTCACGCGAAAGCTCAGCAAGATAGCGACGAATGGTGCGCACGTCGGCAGCGAAAGCATCAATATCCTCGCGCTCGCACCAGGCAGCAAAGCGCTCCAGTCTCGAGCCATAGGCCGTCACCGTGTTGGGAGAAAGCCCCTCAACGCGTGCGATATAGGCGATAAAAGAGTCGACGGTGTCGTACAGGTCAAAGGCTATGACCGGTCGCCTCCAAACAAGTCGGAACGCGTGGCCAAGTAGGCATCGAGGGCCTCGAGCGCACGGTCCGCATAGGCCTGATAGCGGTCGCGCTTGCTGCGGCGCTTACCGTCCTCGAGCGGCGGCACCAGGCCAAAGTTGACATGCATGGGCTGATAGCCCACGGTGGCAGGATCGGTCGCATAGCCCACGAGCGCACCCAGGGCGCCCACGCGGGGCAACTCGACGGAATCGGCGCCGATAGCCTCTGCATAGGTGTTGAGCGCCGCGAGCAGACCGGTCGCCACGGCTTCCATGTACCCCTCGGTGCCGGTGATCTGACCGGCCAGGCGCACGCCGGTACCGGGCACGGCAAAGGTGCCATCGAGCACGTGCGGGGCGTCGACAAAGGTATTGCGGTGCATGACACCGTAGCGGAAGAACTCAGCGTTCTCCAGGCCCGGCACCATATGGAAGACGCGCTTCTGCTCGCCAAAGGTCAGGTTGGTCTGGAAGCCCACCAGGTTATAGGCGGTCTTCTCCTTGTTCTCGGCACGCAGCTGAATCGCCGCCCAAGGGCGACGTCCGGTACGCGGGTCGGTGAGGCCGACGGGCTTCATGGCGCCAAAGCGAATGGCGTCCTTGCCGGTGCGCGCAACCTCCTCGGCAGGCTGGCAGGCCTGGAACAGATCGCCGCCCTCAAAGTCCTTGAGCACCACGCGGTCGGCCGTGGTGAGCGCCTCGATAAAGGCCTCGTACTCCTCCTTGTTGAGCGGAGCGTTGAGATAGTCGCCGCTCCCCTGCTCCTCGTAGCGCGACTGCGAAAACAGCACGTCCATATCGAGCGTGGAGGCATCGACGATCGGCGCCGCGGCATCGAAGAACGCAAGGGCGTCGCCACCGACGAGCTTCATGACCTCTTCGCTCAGCGCCGGTGAACACAGCGGGCCCGCGGCAATGACCACGTGGCCCTCGGGGATCTGGGTGACCTCGCCGTGAACGACCTCGATATTGGGGCGGGCGGCAACCTCAGCCTCGACGAGCTCGGAGAATGTAACACGGTCGACCGCCAGGGCGCCACCAGCGGGAACAGCAGCGCGATGGGCGCAGTCGAGCAGGACTGAACCCATGCGCTCAAGCTCGGCCTTCAGCAAACCAGCCGCGGAATCCGGACGGGTCGACTTAAACGAATTGGAGCAGACGAGCTCTGCCAGGTGATCGGTATGGTGAGCCGGGGAGCTCACCTGGGGGCGCATCTCGCACAGCTTTACGGCAAACCCGCGGTCTGCCAGCTGGATCGCGCATTCCGAACCCGCCAGACCGCCACCGATAACCGTCACCTGATCGAACTGCATCTGCAAACACCTTTCTAATTGACACGTTTTCCATTGTGACCGAAGGGCGTCTGGGCGTGAAGGGCAAACTTGGAGGGCGCATACCTTCCATCCATCATGCGCTCGATAAGGCCCTCGAGTTCAAGCGAACCCAAGAGTTTGAGTACGCCGACAGCATCGAGTGAGACGAGCGCCGCGATGTCGTCGACCTTGAGCGGAGAGGCGATGAGCGCATGCATCACGGTCTGCTGTGTTGGATTCAGGTCGGCAATGCCGGGAGCATCGGGGCGCGAGTAGCGCAGGGTGCCGTATATGCGAGAGATAGCCATCTCGATGGACTCCTCGTCGACAATGCAGCAGGCACCGTTCGCAATGAGGTAATTCGTGCCACGCGACTCGGGCGATAGGATCGACCCCGGCACGGCAAGAAGTTCGCGCCCCAAATCCATAGCAGCCTCGGCTGTAGAAAACGTCCCGGAAGGCATACCCGCCTCGGATACAAAGAGGGCTTGCGACAGGGCCGCGATCACGCGATTGCGACGCGGAAAGGCAAACTTGCGCGGACCCATGCCCCACGGAGAGATCGACACGACCGCGCCGCCCGTATCGAGCGTGCGCGTAATAAGCCCCGCGCTCGAACGCGGGTAGACCACGTCGGCGCCCGTCCCCAGCACCACGACGTGTTTGCCGCCGGCGTTGACCGCAGCCCAACCCGAGGCCTGGTCACAACCGACTGCACCGCCCGAAACTACCGTCACTCCCGCCTCAACCGCCACCTTCGCCGCAAGCTCTGCCACGGCAAGACCATACGGCGAGGCCTTTCGCGCACCGATGATGGAGAGCGCGGGCGTCGAAAGCGCCTCGGGGTTGCCGCGCACATAGAGCGTCTGAGGTACATCAGAAAGCTCCAAAACGGTCTCGGGATACAACGCGTCACCTGGATGCAGCTCGAAGGTCCCCTCAGCCATCATTGGTCCCTCCTTCCCTGGTACATCGCCGCCTCGAGCACGTGGTCCTGCGTCACCTGCTCGCTCTCGGCGACATCTGCGATCGTGCGCGCAATGCGAACAAGGCGCACGATGCCACGCCCTGTGAGATGCGTGCGCTTCGACAGGCCGAGCACACACTTCTCCGCCGCATCATCGAGCTCAAAGGTCGAAACGACGCCGTCAATGGACCGAGTCTCGTCATCCTCGGCCTCGGCATCCGCATCGTCCATGCGGGATTCGCGCCAAGCGCGAAAGGCGCGACCGCGCACAACGTAGTCACGTAACTCGGCCGACGACATGCCCTCCGCACCCTCGATAATCACTTGAGGGTCGGGACGGGTCACATCGATCATCATGTCGATACGGTCGGCCAAAGGACCGCGCAGTTTAGACCGATAGCGCTCGACCATCGCCGCCGAGCAGCGACACGGCACCTCGCGATCGCCCAAAAAGCCGCAGGGGCAGGGATTGCTCGCAGCCAGCAGCTGAAAGCGCGACGGGAAGGTAAAAGCCCCGTCGACGCGTACGATCCTCACGTAGCCGCGCTCGATGGGCTGACGCAGCGTCTGCAGCACGCCAGTGGGAAACTCGGCAAGCTCGTCCAAAAAGAGCACGCCGCCATGAGCAAGGCTGATCTCACCCGGGTGCACCGGGCGCCCGCCGCCGATAAGGCCTGCGGTCGAAATACTGTGGTGGGGACTGCGGAAGGGGCGGTGCCCCGCCAACAAGCCATCAATGTTCTCACCCAAAACCGAATGGATGCACAGTGCCTCCTGCTGATCCTCAACGGAAAGCTCGGGCAGGATGCCGGTCATACGGCGTGCGAGCATCGTCTTGCCCGATCCCGGAGACCCGATCATGAGCAAGCCGAGTTCTCCTGCCGCCGCAAGCGCCATGCCGCGTTTAGCGACTTCCTGCCCCAGCACGTCTGCATAGTCGAGCTCGGGCTCAAAGGTCGCCTCGACACCCTCGGAATCCAAGTAGTGCCGTGCGGCATCGCCCATGCCATGAGCAAGCTGAGACAGATGGTCGATAAAGCCGCAATCTACGCCCGCGAGTGGCACATGCTGGTCGGACCTGCCGGCGATAAAAGACAGCCCCATGTCGCGAGCCAATAGCTGAAACGCCACCTCGCCCTTGACGGGAAGCACCGTACCGTCCAGACCAAGCTCACCTGCGATAAGGCAGCGATCGAGGTTGTCACGGGGAATCTGCTCATCGGCCGCTAGAACCGCGATGGCGATGGGCAGGTCAAAGCCGCTACCGGTCTTGCGGATATCGCCGGGTGCCAGGTTAACGGTAATGCCCGAGCGCGGGATCTCGAACCCGGCGGAGCGCATCGCGCAGCGAATACGACCGCGTGACTCCATCACCTCCATACTAGGAATGCCGAGCATCTGGATGCCCGGAACGCCACCGGCAAGCGAGACCTCGACCGTGACGTGAATCGCCTCGACGCCGCGGATGCAGGCCGCGTGAACGGCAAACGTCTCGAACGCCATCACGACACCTGCCAATCGAACGCGTTGTACTGATGCTCGATCTCGGCGATATGCCCGCCGCGGATGGTGACACCCACAGCATCGAAGCGAATCGCCTTGAGCGGATAATGCTCCATGAGATAGCAACTTGCGATGCGGCGGTAGCGGCGTTGCTTTTGGGCGTCCACGGCCTCCTCGGGAAAGACCCGCGTGGTGCAATCCAGCGAAACGCGTCTGGTCTTGACCTCGGCCATCACCACGACATCGTCGAGCTCATCGAGCAGCACCAGATCGGCCTCGCCCTCGGTGCAACGATAGCCCTGCTCCAGCAAGGTGTAGCCGCGCTCGTTAAAGTAGTCGATGGTGATCAGCTCGCCCAGCATGCCTAGCTCGCGGGGACTGAGTCCCTTGATAAACTCGGGCGTCATCGCCCCGGAGTCGAGCTCGCCGTTTTCCCAACGCTCCTTGAGCTGCTGCGTCTTGCTCTTTTTGCTTGCGGCACTCATGGGGTCTCCTTTCCCGCACACTGCATTGCCCCGATGATGAGGGCACCTTTCATGCGGGTAAGTACCGGAAGCAAACCAAAAGCTGACCAAATGCCGTCAAAAAACGGGCCGTACGCAACAATGGTGTTGCATACGGCCCGCTACCAGCAGGTTTATAAAACCCCAGAGGTCCATGTCTCCACAATTGGCCTAGAAAAGGCGCTCAGTCTGCAGAAAGTTTCCGCAAAAGCTCACGCGGTGCAGCGGACAAAGTCCATGTTTGCGAATGGCCTCGATGTGCTCGGGGCTCGCATAGCCCTTCGACTCGGCCAGATGGTACTCGGGATACTCGGCGTCGTACTCGACCATCATCTCGTCACGCGTGACCTTGGCCATGATGGACGCCGCGGCGATGCAGGCGATCTTGGCATCGCCCTTCACCACATCGCGCTCGTTAGGAACGGCGCCCAAGGGGTTGCCATCCATAAGCACGCAATCGGGCTCGAGCCCCGTATCGGCCACGGCGCCCGCAACGGCGGTACGGATAGCACGGGCCATGCCCATCTCATCGATATCCTTAGGCGCGATATGGCAAAAACCGATCGCCGTCGCCACCTCGGCAATCTTCACTGAGAGCAACTCGCGGCGCGCCGGCGTGAGCTTTTTGGAATCGTTGATGCCCCAGACGCGCGGCTCCATAGGAAGGCAGACAGCGCATACCGTCAAAGGACCGGCCACCGATCCGCGACCCACCTCGTCGACACCAACGACCACTCCATCGCCGCCAAGCTCATGCATAAGCTCGTACATGTCATTGACGCGCTCGCGCTCGGCAAGCTCTTTGGCATGGCGTTTGAGGGCGCGTTCGCAAGCCTTGATCACCTGCTGGCGCGGGTCCTCGCGATAATGCTCCACGAGGGCGGGAATCTCCTCAAACGTGGCGCTCGCCAACTCACCGGCAACCTGCGATGCCGAAACCGAGCTCGTCATGTTGGCCATACCAGGCCCTCCTTGCATGCAAATCAGATAAAAAGAAGGGCCACCCGAAGGTGACCCTTGTGTCCAAACGAGTGGACAGACGCTGCGATCTTCTTAGCGCTTCTCGGGGATGCGAGCAGCCTTGCCCACCTTGTCGCGGAGGTAGTACAGCTTGGCGCGACGGACGCGACCATGACGAACGACCTCGAGCTTGGCGATCTTGGGGCTGTGAAGCGGGAAGGTACGCTCAACACCGACACCGAAGGACATCTTGCGGACGGTGAAGGTCTCGCGGGCACCGGCGCCGGCCATGCGGATGACGTCGCCCTGGAAGACCTGGATGCGCTCGCGGTCGCCTTCCTTAATGCGGTAGTGAACCTTGACGTTGTCGGCGACGCGAACCTGAGGAATGTCCTCGCGGATCTGCTGACGCTCGATTGCGCGGATGTAATCCATGTGCAATTCCTTACTCTTCTAGAGGTGCCGTACCACCATGGCCGGCACGTAGTTGAACAAACGTATTCGAGTATACACGCGCGGCTTTCTGCTGCAAGAACAATTTTTTACGCAGACAAAAAGACAAAACCCGCACATGATAACCGCCCGTCTCACAAATGAGACGGGCGGCATGAAGGGGGGCTACACTAGGCGTCTACGCCCAAAACGTTAGGCGGGACGCTTGGCCTCGAGCTTGGCCTGGGCGGCAGCCAAGCGCGCGAGGGGCACGCGGTAGCGCGAGCAGGACACGTAGTCCACGTCGGCCACGTTAAACAGGCCCTTGATGGACTTGGGGTCGCCGCCGTGCTCACCGCACACGCCAAAGTGCATGTCGGGGTTGGTGGCACGGCCCTTCTCGACGGCCATGCGTACCAGCTCGAGTACTGCCGTATCGATGGTCTCGAAGGGGTTGTCCTTCAGAATCTTCTTATGCATGTACAGCGGGATGAACTTAGCCTCGGCGTCGTCACGCGAGAAACCGAAGGTCGTCTGGGTGAGGTCGTTGGTGCCAAAGCAGAAGAAGTCGGCATGGTGGGCGATCTCGTCAGCGACCATGCAGGCGCGCGGCAGCTCGAGCATCGTGCCCACGGGAATATTGAGCTCGACGCCTTCTTCGACGGAAACCTCGGCGATCACGCGCTCGATGACCTCGCGGGTCTGGACATGCTCGGCCGTGATGGAAACGAGCGGAACCATGATCTCGGGGCGCGGATCGACGCCCTCCTTGATTAGGCGGGCAGCGGCCGTGGCGACGGCGCGAACCTGCATGAGCGGCAGATCGCTAAAGACGACGGACAGGCGAACGCCGCGCAGGCCGAGCATCGGGTTGGACTCGATCATGCCGTCGATACGACGCAGGCGGGCGCGCAGGACGGCAAGCTCTTCCTCGCTGGCGCCGGCGGCTTCCTTCTTGGTGATGGCGACCTCGAGGTCGCGAGGATTATCCAGGAACTCATGAAGCGGCGGATCGAGCAGGCGGACGACCACATCGCGACCAGACATGGTCTTGAACATCGCCAGGAAGTCCTCGGTCTGAACCTTGAGCAGGTCGGCCAGGGCCTGCTGCTTCACGGCCTCATCGTCAGACAGGATAAAGCTCTGGATGATGTTCTTACGGTCGCCTAGGAACATGTGCTCGGTGCGGCACAGGCCAATAGCCTCGGCGCCAAACTCGAGTGCGAGCTCGGCATCCTCGGGATTGTCGGCGTTGACGCGCACATGGTTGGCATGGCCACAGGTCTCGTCCAGACGAATCTCATCGGCCCAGGACAGGATAGTGTCCAGATCGCCGGTGAGCTCGGCCGAGACCAGATCAACGGCGCCGTCGACGACGATACCCTGGGTACCGTCGATGGAAATGACATCGCCCTCGCGCAGCACGCGGTCGATGCCCTCGATACGCACGACCTTCTCGGCGGCGTCGATGTGGAAGCGCTCAACGCCGCAGACACAGGGCGTACCCATGCCGCGGGCGATAACGGCGGCATGGCTCGTCTTGCCACCGTGGCTGGTCAGGATGCCCTCGGCGGCGACCATGCCCTTCAGGTCGTCGGGGTTGGTCTCCCAACGAACCAGAATGACCTTGTGACCCTCGGCGGAACGCGCGACAGCGTCGTCGCTCGAGAACACGACCTCGCCCACGGCGGCACCGGGGCTGGCATTAAGACCGCTGGCGAGAGCCTCGTACTTCTTGGAGGCGTCGAACTGCGGGTGAAGGAGCTGGTCGAGTTGCGCGGGATCGATGCGGCTCACGGCCTCTTCGCGGGTGATCAGGCCTTCCTCGACCATTTCGATGGCGATGCGCAGGGCGGCGGTGGCGGTGCGCTTGCCCACGCGGGTCTGGAGCATCCAGAGCTTGCCCTGCTCGATGGTAAACTCGATATCGCACATATCGCGGTAATGATCCTCGAGCGTCAGGAACACGCGCTCGAGCTCCTCACCTGCGGACTCGAGGCCCGGGGTGGTCTTGAGGTCGGCGATGGGCTCGGTGTTGCGGATACCGGCGACGACGTCCTCGCCCTGGGCATTAACCAAAAAGTCACCGTAGAACTCCTTGGTGCCGTCGGCCGGATTACGCGTAAAGGCGACGCCTGTCGCAGAGGTCTCGCCCTTGTTGCCAAAGGCCATGGCCTGCACGTTGACGGCGGTGCCGAGCTCGTCGGAGATGCCGTGCTGTTTGCGATAGATGCAGGCGCGCTCGTTCATCCAGCTGCCAAAGACGGCCTGGATGGCAAGGCGCAGCTGGAGCTCCGGATCGTGTGGGAAGACGGGCTTGCCATCGGCGACCTCGAGCTCGGGATACAGGGCGGCATCGACGTTCTCGGAGAAGATGCCCTTAAAGGTCTCGACGAGTTCCTGCAGGTCCTCGGCCGAAAGCTCGGAATCGACGCGAACGCCGGCGACCAGGCGGGCCTGGGTCAGGGCGTTCTCGAACAGGTCGGCATCGACACCCATGACGACGTTGGAGAACATCTGGATAAAGCGACGATAGCTATCCCAGGCAAAACGCGGGTTCTGCGTCTGCGCGATGAGGCCCTGGACGGAATCGTCATTGAGGCCCAAGTTGAGGACCGTGTCCATCATACCGGGCATGGAGAACGGAGCGCCCGAACGAACCGACACGAGCAGCGGATCGGAGGCGTCGCCGAGCTTCTTGCCGCAGCGGGCCTCGAGGTCCGCCTCGGCGGCAACGATCTCATCGAGTGCGCCCTCGGGCCACACGTTGCCGGCACCGGAGTACTCGACGCAAGTCTGGCAGGTAATGGTAAAGCCACCGGGAACCGGCAGGCCGATACGGCTCATCTCGGCAAGGTTAGCGCCTTTGCCGCCAAGCACGAAGTTCATGGACTTGTCGCCCTCGGTGACACAGGTGCCCTGGGCGTCGGTTCCAAAACGGTAAACCCTCTTGCAATCGCTCACGATACTTCCCCTTCCATGCACTAACGCGCACGACCGTGGTAACGAATCGACCCACCGGATGCGGGCCGTGAGGGAACTATACGGCGCATTTTGGGCAGGCTTGAGCAGAGGATGCGCGGTTTGGTAAACGTGCTAAAACTGGCGGTAAACGGTAGGTAAAGGTGGTTACCTTATGAAGAGACCACTTCAATAAACTTGCAGGTCAAATGCAAGTAATTTGCTAAATCGCTTTACCATTATCGTGCATTATTTTTAGTTAGTCTTTTTAGACGGGGCTTTTTAGCTACCCCAATAAGCTAGCTTTGTTGGGCTCGACGGGCGGCGCGGCGGGCGCGGGCTTCTTGGATTTCCTCCAAGTGGCTGATGATCTCGGAGGCGCTCTCCTCGATGGCCTTGCCGTCGGTACGTACCACAAAGCAGCCTAGGCGCTTCATGAGCGCACGGGCTTCCTCGAGCTCGCTGTGCACGCTCTCGGGCTCGGCATAGGAGCCGGCAACGGCACGAGCGTAGTCATCGCCCAAGCGGCTATCGCGAATTTCAGAAATCACATCGACGGTCGAAATCAGGCCGAACAGGCGCATCGGGTCAACCTCGTAAATCGACTTCGGCGGCTCCATGCCATGGGCCAACGGAACATTGGCAACCTTGTAGCCCTGATAAGCCAGATACATCGACAGCGGCGTCTTGGACGTGCGCGATACGCCCAGCAGCACGATATCGGCACCCGACAAATCGTCGCAACCGCGCCCGTCATCGTGCTCAACGAAATATTCCATGGCCTCGATACGATGGAAATAGCGGTCATCGGTCCTGTGAATCACGCCCGCGACGCCTTTGGGCGGCACACCGATGAGCGACGATAGCACGGCGAGCGTCGGACCGATCAGGTCGACCGAACGGATATGCAGCATGCCCAGGTAATCGAGCACGCGGGCGCGAAGCGCCGGATCGACAATGGTGTGAAACACGGCAATATCGCGATGGTCGGCATCGACGCGCGGGCCCACAAACGACTCCACCTGCTCCACCGAGGTCACCTTGGGCAGGCGCAACAAACGAAAAGCCCCTTCATCAAATTGCCCGGACGCCGCAAGCACCACCTCACAAGCGGTATCGCCGAGCGAGTCGGAGATAACGATAACGGTGGGACGAGCGGTGACCGGGCAATCCATGCGGGGCTCCTTTTGCGCTTATGCGCAGGCTAGCTTACTTTTTGCGGGCAAGCTCACCGATGTTGGCGATGCCGGAGAAAACGGCCTCGAAGCGGTTGAGCAGCTTAAGGCGATTATCGCGGAGCTGTTCGTCCTTGTCCATGACCATAACCTCATCGAAGAAACGGTCGATGGGCGCGCGCAGGGCGGCGAGGGCGGCAAATGCGGCCGGATAGTCCTCGGCAGCAAGGGCAGCATCGACAGCAGTCTGAGCAGCCTCGGAAGCATCGGCAAGCGCGAGCTCGGCCTCGCCCATCAGGCTGCGGTCGTACTCCGCGCCCAGCTCGGACTTGGAGATATGCGCGGCACGGGCATAGGCCGTAGCCAGGTTGTCAAAGGTCTCGGCATCGTTCTTGCGGGCCTCGTCGAGGGCGGCGCAGCGGGCGAAGAAGACGGACGGGGCGATGATGTGCACCGCGGAGACGGCAGCAACGGTGTCGGCCGGGATCTTCTCGTCGCGGGCCATGCTCACCAGGCGGCCATGGAAGAAGTCGCGAACCTGCTGGGCGACTTCGGCGGCGTCAAACTCAATGCCCTGCTCACTATAGAGCTCGAGCGCAAAGTCGATAAGCGACGTGGGGTCGATCGGCAGGCGGTCGCGCAGGATGTTGATGATGCCGATAGCGGCACGACGCAGCGCATAGGGGTCCGAAGAGCCGGTCGGGGGCTCGCCGATGGCAAAGATACCGGCGATGGTATCGAGCTTGTCGGCGCAGGCCACGATGCAGCCAGCGGTGCCCTCGGGCAGCTCGTCACCGGCAAAGCGGGGACGATAATGATCGCGAATGGCGTGGGCGACCTCATCGTTCTCCCCCATCGCGGTGGCGTAGTAACCGCCCATCACGCCCTGCTGGCTCGTGAACTCGACGACGGCGTTGGATACCAAGTCGGCCTTGCACAGGTGCGCGGCGCGAGCGGCATCGGCTGCCAGGTGAGCACCCAGGTGTGCCTCACGGGCAATAGCGAGCGCGAGCTGCTCGATGCGCTCGGACTTGGCGAGCACGCTACCGAGCTTCTCCTGGAAGGCGACCTTGGCCAGACGCTCGCGGAACTCGTCGAGGGAGATCTTCAGGTCCTCCTCGTAGAAGAACTTGGCATCGTCCAGACGGGCACGCACAACGCGCTCGTTGCCGTCGATCACGCGCTCGGCGTTCTCGGGCTTGCTGTTGGAGACGACCACGAACTCACGCGTGAGCTTGCCCTCGCCGTCATAGATCGGGAAGTAGCGCTGGTTGGTGAGCATGGACTCGCAGATGATCTCGTGCGGGACCTTGAGGAACTCCTCATCGAAGGTCCCGACGAGCACCGTCGGCCACTCGCAGAGGTTGATGACCTCCTCAAAGACCTTCTTGGGCGTATCGACATGGCAGCCGGGACGGGCAGCCTCGACCTCGGCGATACCGGCAAGGATGGCCTCGCGACGGCGCTCGGCAGAAAGCACGCCGGCGTCCTCGAGCACCTGCTCGTAGACGGCGGGGCTGGCGACCACATGGTCACCGGGGCCAAGCACGCGATGACCACGCGTGGTGTTGCCACTCGTCACGTCGGCAAACGACACGGGCACAACGTCCTCGCCCAGAAGGCAGCAGATCCAGCGGACCGGACGAACAAAGGTCGCATGCTCGTGACCCCAGCGCTGAGAGCGGTAGTTGGGCCACTGCAGGCCAGCGATAGTCTTCTCGCACAGGGCCGTCAGGATCGGGGTGGCCGGGGCGGAAGGGATGTTCTTCTCGGCAAAGACGTACTCACGGCCGTCGGTGTCCTCGCGACGAACCAGATCCTCGGCAGCCACACCGCACTTGCGGGCGAAGCCCTGGGCGGCCTTGGTGGCGTTACCATCGGCATCGAAGGCGATGTTGGCCGCGGGGCCGCGCTTGACCTCGTGAACCTCGTCGGTCGCGGTGGCGACGTCGGCAACGAGCGCAGCCAGGCGGCGCGGGCTCGAGATCACACGGACCTCGCCGTGGGCCAGACCGGCCTCGTCGAGACCCTTGGCGATCATGGTGCCAAGCTGCTTGACGGCATTGTTCAGCGGTGCGGAGGGCATTTCTTCCGTACCGATCTCAAACAGGAAATCCTTAGCGTCTGCCATGGCTTACGCCACCTCGCCTTCCTGATCGGCATTCTCGTTGACTCCGGCGACCTCGGCCATGTAGGCCTCGCAGCACGCCTTGGCGACGGCGCGGACGCGCAGGATGTAGTTGGCACGCTCGACCGCGGACAGGGCGCCGCGAGCATCGAGCAGGTTGAAAGCGTGGCTGCACTTCATGACGCAGTCATATGCCGGCAGCGGCAGCTTGCGCTCCAGGCAGGAATGGCACTCGGCCTCGTAGTCGTCAAACTTCTGACGCATCATCTCGACGTTTGCGACCTCAAAGTTATAGGCACTGAATTCGCGCTCGTTCTCGAGGAACACGTCGCCATAGGTCATGGGCGTGCCGTCGGGCAGGTAGCTCCACACCAAGTCGTAGACCGAGTTAACGCCCTGCGCATACATGGCAATGCGCTCTAGGCCATAGGTGATCTCGACGGGCACGGGGTCGACCTCGATGCCGCCTACCTGCTGGAAGTACGTAAACTGCGTGACCTCCATGCCGTTGAGCCAGACCTCCCAGCCAAGGCCCCAGGCGCCGAGCGTCGGGCTCTCCCAGTCGTCCTCGACAAAGCGGACGTCATGGTCGTTGGGGTCCAGACCGATAGCGGCAAGAGACCCCAGGTAACGCTCCTGGGCGTTGACCGGTGAGGGCTTGATGAGCACCTGGAACTGATAGTAGTGCTGCATGCGGTTGGGGTTCTCGCCGTAGCGGCCGTCGGCGGGACGGCGGCAAGGCTGCGCATAGCAGGTGCGCCACTCGGCGGGACCGAGCGAGCGCAGCGTGGTCGCGGTATGGAAGGTACCGGCACCGACCTCGGAGTCATAGGGCTGCATGATGACGCAGCCCTGCTCGCCCCAGTACTGCTGGAGGCGCAGGATGATGTCTTGGAAGGAAAGCGATGAAGCGTTCATGCCTCTAATATCCCCTCGTCGAAACGATTACACGGTTAGGTACTGTACTATAGCGGTTTTTAGTCGATAGCGCCCAGACGGTTGAGCGGCCAGTAACGCACGAGCGCCACGGCGATCAATTCGGAGCGGTCGACCGGGCCAAAGTAGCGGGAGTCAGCAGAGTTCTCGCGGTTGTCGCCCATCACCCACACGCACCCGTCGGGAACGGTGTAGGGATAGCTTACCTGAGCGCCGGGCGCTTGGACCGAAAGTGGCCAGCTCATGCCCGTCGTATAGTCCTCGTCGAGCGCTTGGCCGTCAACGACCACCTTGCCATCCTGCAGGTCGACCGTCTGCCCGGCCGTGGCAATAACACGCTTGACAAGAACATCATGCTCGGAGGTGCCATCGGGGTTGTGAAACACCACGATATCGCCCTGCTTGACGGGCTGACCGAGCTCGAGGCTCACCTTTTGTGCCAGGATCTGGTCGCCAATCTCGATCGTGGACTCCATGGAACCGGTGGGTACCACAAAGGGTTCGACCACAAACGAGCGAATCAAGAAGGTAGCGACCAGTGCGATCGCGACGACCACGATCCACTCAAACGCACCCTTTAGCACGGAATGCTGCGATGGAACCATCCTCACTCCTCGCTCTGCGAATACGAAGCGTCCAGAATCTCCTGCGCGTAAGCGCGCTCCTCGGGCGTGAGCCGCGCCGTCTCAATCAGATCGGGACGCCAACGACAGGTGCGCTCGATGGCGTTCTTACGACGCCACGCATCGACCTTAGCATGATCGCCGCTCACAAGCACCGGAGGCACGCCCTCGCCGTTGAACTCGGCAGGACGGGTGTACTGCGCGTACTCGAGCAGGCCTCCATCCTCGGCGGTCGAGAACGACTCGTCCACGTTGCTCATCTCGTCGCCCAGGGCGCCGGGAATCAGGCGTACGACGGCATCGGCAACGACCATAGCGGGAAGCTCGCCGCCCGTAAGCACGTAGTCGCCGATCGACAGACGCTCATCGGCATACGCATACGCGCGCTCGTCGACGCCCTCGTAGCGACTGCACACAAACAGCAGGCGCTCACTTTTGAGCAGGCGCTCGGCCACATGCTGCGTAAAGGGCTCGCCACAGGGGGTGAAGAACACAACCGTGGGCTTGGGACCCTCTGCGCTAATGGCCTCGATGGCCTCTGCGATAGGCTCGACCTTCATGAGCATGCCCTGCCCGCCGCCGTACGGCTCGTCATCGACGGTACGATGGCGGTCGTGCGTCCAGTCGCGCAGGTTATACGCCTTAAAATCAAAAAGGCCGGCCTTGCGGGCGCGGCCCAAAATCGATGTGGACATGACGGGCTCAAACATCTCGGGAAAGACCGAAAGGGTCTCGATCAGCATGTTGTCCTCCCTACTTGTCCATATCGATCAGGCCGTCCATAACATGGACGGAAATTGTTCCTGTGTCGGGAAGATCGAGCACGACCTGCTCGATCACGGGAATCAGTACCTCGCCGTACCGATCGCCCTCGACAACCCAAACATCGTTAGCGGGCGTCGACATGATCTCGACGATCGTGCCGAGCGAACCGAAGCGCTCGTCGACCACCTCACGACCCATCAGGTCGGTATAGGCAGCGTCGAGCGAATCGAGCTCAAAGTCGTCACGATTTGCCAGCACGTAGCATCCCGTGATGCCCTCGGCGGCCGTCAAGTCGTCAATGCCCTCAAACGAGACCAGATCGCCATCGCCCGTATCGGTGACGGACACGACCGTGCAAAAGCGGTCGCGCTTGAGCGCCGGCGGCGTCAGGGCGACGCGCATACCCGGCTCTAATACAGAAGGAAGCCCCCGCAGCGGCTGCGCGAGGACCTCCCCCTTCCTTCCGTGCGGCTTGACCACACGGGCGATGTTTTTGTACTGGGACCTCAAGGTCCTAGCCCAGAACCTCTACCTCGACAGCAGTGTCGAGGCGAGCAGCCAGTGCACGGGCGAGCGTGCGAATGGCCTTGATGGTACGGCCACGACGGCCGATGACCTTAGCGACGTCATCCTCGGCGACCGAAACCTCAATCGTAGAGGCGTCATCACCATCGATGACCTCAAGGCTCACGGAATCCGGGTCGTCGACGATCTGAACAACGAGATATTCGACGAGATCGGCGATGCGATCTGAGAGCATTGCCTCACCCTCGAGCTGTGCAGCGTCAACCTCAGGCACGATTTACTCCTCGGCGCCCTCAGCGGCCTCAGCGGCAGCCTTAGCGGCCTCGGCCTCTTTGGCGAGCTGCTTCTTGGACTTCTTGACGACGGTCTCG
>CATZKS010000040.1 GCA_958421035.1 uncultured Collinsella sp.
TTTCGTTAAACGGGCGCTAGGGTGTCACCCTTACACCAACATTTTCGACGCGATCACTCCGTCCCCTTCGGATCAATTAGTATTCGATGCCTTGGCGGGCCAGGAGGCCTTCGTCGAAGTAGTGCTTGACGGGGCGCATTTCGGTGACTAAGTCCGCGAGGTCGGCCAACGGCAGCAGCCCGCGGCCGGTGAGCACGATCTCCGTGGTGGCGGGCTTTATCGCAATCAGTTCCTCGACATCTTCTCGCGCCCCAAAGCAGCCGTCTTCTTGCCCTTGCCGTCGCCCGTATAGATTTGAACCTTGCCGACTTCCAGTGATGCCATCTCTGTCCTTTCGTGCCCGGCGTCGGTTTATCGTCGCTCGGGTTGGGTATTCTAGAAACCATTATCAACCCCAGTAGATGGAGTTCAAGCAGATGGAGATGGATGACAACAAGCGTAGACGGAATATGATCCTCTACGTGCTCATCGCCTTCGTCGTCTACCTCGTGCTCTCGACCGTTCTGTTCCCCAACATCGGTCACACGCAGCAGATTACGAAGACCGATTACTCGACGTTTGTCAAAGCGCTCGATAATAAGAGCGTCGACAAGGTCGAGTACAACACGGACGATTACACGATTTATTACACCAAGAAGGGCGAGGACGAGAACATCGCCTACAAGACGACCGGCGTGCCGAATGACGCGGGCTTTACCGATCGCGTACTTGAATCTGGCGCCTCGCTTGAGTCAGTCGTTCCCGATAAGAACTCGGGTCTGATGACCTACTACCTGCTCACTCTTATTCTGCCCATGGCGATTTTCTTCCTGATCGGCTGGTGGCTCAACCGCCGCATGAAGAAGGCTATGGGCGATGACGGTCCGTCGATGAACTTTGGCGGCGGCGGTTTTGGCGGCGGAGGACTGGGCAAGTCCGGCGCGCGCGTGATCGCCTCCAAGGACGTGGGCGTGACCTTTAAGGATGTCGCCGGCCAGGAAGAGGCCAAGGAGTCCCTCAAGGAGGTCGTCGACTTTCTGGAGAAGCCGCAGCGCTACGAGGAGATCGGCGCCAAGCTGCCGCGCGGCGCTCTCCTTGTTGGCCCTCCGGGTACCGGTAAGACCCTGCTCGCCAAGGCCGTGGCCGGCGAGGCGGGCGTGCCGTTCTTTAGTATTTCTGGTTCTGAGTTTGTTGAGATGTTCGTCGGCCGCGGCGCCGCTAAGGTGCGCGATCTGTTTAAGCAGGCCAAGGAAAAGGCCCCGTGCATCGTCTTTATCGATGAGATCGATACCATCGGCAAAAAGCGCGATGGCGGCGGCTTTAGTGGCAACGACGAGCGCGAGCAGACGCTCAACCAGCTGCTGACCGAGATGGACGGCTTCGATAACCACAAGGGTATTGTCGTTCTCGCTGCTACCAACCGCCCCGACAGCCTTGATCCCGCCCTGCTGCGCCCCGGTCGTTTTGACCGCCGCATCCCCGTTGAGCTGCCCGACCTGACCGGCCGTAAGAACATTCTTGAGCTGCATGCCAAGAGCGTGAAGACGCAGCCGCCGATCGACCTGACCGCGATTGCCCGCGCCACGCCCGGCGCCTCGGGCGCCGACCTGGCCAACATCATCAACGAGGGCGCCCTGCGCGCCGTCCGCGAGGGTCGCAAACGCGCCACGCAGGATGATTTTGAGGAGTCGGTGGAGGTCGTCATCGCAGGACAACAGCGTAAGTCCACGGTGCTGTCCGACCACGAGAAGCAGGTCGTGTCCTACCACGAGATCGGCCATGCCATCGTTGCCGCTCGCCAGAAGGGCTCTGCGCCGGTTACCAAGATCACCATCGTGCCGCGCACGAGCGGTGCTCTGGGCTATACCATGCAGGTTGAGGAGGACGAGCGCTTCCTGACGACGCGCCAGGAGGTCTTGGACAAGCTCGCCGTCTACTGCGGCGGCCGTGCGGCTGAGGAGCTCATCTTTGGCGAGATGACGACCGGTGCCGCCAACGATATCGAGCAGGCCACCAAGCTCGCCCGCAACATGGTGACGCGCTTTGGTATGTCCGACGAGTTTGGCATGATGGCGCTCGGTACCGTTCAGAACGCGTATCTCAATCAGGACACGTCGCTCACCTGCGCACCCGGTACGGCCGAGCGTGTGGACGCGATTGTCGCTAAGTTGATCGAGGACGCGCACGATCGTGCCCTGCAGATCCTCAAGGAGAACAAGTTCAAGCTCCATGAGCTGGCTCGTTATCTGTACAAGAAGGAGACCATCACGGGTGAGGAGTTCATGAACCTCCTCACGCGCGAGAATCCGCTGATGCCCAAGCAACAGTAAAGCCACGGCCGAGCCAGTAGACGCCGACGCCCCATTTGAGCAGCTTTCTCAAATGGGGCGTTTTGCTTGAGAGGGATGGAAATGAAGATCGTGGTGAGCGCCTGCTTGATGGGCGAGAGCTGCAAGTATAACGGGCTCGACAACTATCATCGCGAGTTGGTCGAGGCCTGTGAGCGTACAGGGACCGAGGTCCTCTTGGTGTGCCCTGAGGTCTTTGGGGGCCTGCCCACGCCGCGCACGCCGTCCGAGATCGTGAACGGCGAGGTCCGTACCTGCGAGGGCGCCTCGGTCGATCGCGAGTTTTGCCTGGGAGCTCAACGTGCGCTCGACATGTGCGAGCAGGCGGGTGGGCCGGAAGAGATTGCCGCGTGCATCCTACAGGACCGTAGTCCCTCGTGCGGCGCGGGCCTCATCTACGACGGAACATTCAGTGGCACCCTCACGGCGGGCAACGGCGTCTTCGTTGATTTACTGCTCCGCCACGGTTATCGCGTGATCCCGGCTAGCGAGTTCGACCCCAGCATGCTGGAGTAATAAAAAACCACCACAAGGGTGCTGCTCCCTTGTGGTGGTTTTGGGCTAGGTCTAGAGCGTGTGGCCGTACGCGTTGGCTGCCTTGATGGCGGCGGCGAATTTCTCGTCGGTGAAGGGCTCGGGGTTTCCCTGCTTCCACTCGTTGGTGGCGTGCGCGTACTCGCACAGGGCCGGGATATCGGACTCGGAAAGCCCGACCTGCTCAAGCGTCACGGGCAGGCCCATCTGCTTGTTAAAGGCCGCGTAGCGCTCAAGGTTCTCGGTATCGCCCGTATAGGCGAACAGCACGAGCACGCCCAGGCTCACGACCTCGCCGTGCAGGTAGGTGCCCTCGCGCGGAATGCTGCATGTGGCGTTGTAGAATGCGTGCGCCACGCTCGAGTTGTAGTAGTAATCGTTCTGGTTCGTCAGGTTCGAGACATAGCCCGTATTGACCACGATATCGAGTGCGATTTGCTTGACGGCCTCGCTCGACAGGTCCTGGCGCACGTCCTCAAGACCCTGGACGCCATAGGTAAACAGCGGCTCGGAGCAGGTGTGGGCAAGCGCCAGGCCAAGACCGGCGGTGTGCTCCAAATTACCGGCGCTCGTTGCGTACTCGACCTCGGGCTGCTTGGACAGGGCATCGCCCACGCCGGCCCAGAAGTACTCCGCCGGAGCCTCGGCGATGATCTTGGGGTTGATGAAGATATGCGCAGGTCGGTTGGGGTACGAATATCCCTCGAGCGAGCCGTCGTCGTTGTACACGACGGCAATGGCGGTCGCGGCCGAGCAGTTGGAACAGATCGTCGGGACGGTGAAGACGATCTTCTTGAGCTCGATGGCTGCGGTCTTCACGGTGTCGAGTGCCTTGCCGCCGCCACAGGCGATAAGCACGTCTGCCTGCTGGCAAGCGGGGGAGTTCACGACCTTGGCGATATTGGCGCGCGTGCTGTTGGTGCCGTAGACGCGCGTCTCCAGAATCTCGACGTCGGTGCCTGCCAGCGCAGCCTCGATGCCCGGCAGCGCCGCAGCCAGGGCTCGCTTGCCGCCGATGATCGCGACCTTCTTCGCGCCGTACTCGGCCAGCGCGCCGGGCAGCTCGTCAAAGCAATCCTCGCCAACGGTGTAGTCGCTCATTCCAATCGTGCGCATAGCAACCTTCTTTCGTTCGATAAAGTGCTTTCAGGTATTTTGCTCCAAGAGAAGGTCCACAGCCGCGAGAAATTTCGAACGTATAAAACCAGTGTTGAGGGTTTTTCGCCGGCGCGGAACGTGCTAGCATACTCCGCATAAGCGTTGATGGGGACGAGTAGTCGGCCGTCCGCATGCTACAGAGAGCGGGGAGCGCTGAGAACCCGTGCATGCGACCGATGAAAATCACCCCGGAGCTGCGGTCCCAACGGACGTGCCGCGAGGTTCGTCTTAGTAGACATCGCCGAGATGGTCGTCGATATAGGCCAGCCGAGTAACGGATGCGAGCGCGCGAATACGCGGGCGAGGGCATCTAAGCTGGGTGGTTAAGCGAAGAGCTTTTGCGGGCGTGCAGCCCGTTTTGTGGCGCTTCGTCCCAGCTTGCAGGGACGGGCGCTTTTTTTGGTGCCCAACGGGCGTGCGCGCCCACGACATGAAAGGGGTACCGTGGCAAACGAGTACAAGCAGACGATGAATCTGCCCAAGACCGGTTTTCCCATGCGTGCCGGTCTTTCCAAGTCCGAGCCCAAGCGACTCAAGGACTGGCAGGACAACAAGGTCTACGAGCAGGTTCTGAAGAAGAACGAGGGTCACAAGAAGTTCGTGCTGCACGACGGTCCTCCGTACGCCAACGGCCCGATTCACATCGGCCATGCCATGAACAAGATCTCCAAGGACATGATCAACCGTTACTGGATGATGCAGGGCTATGAGGTTCCCTATGTTCCCGGTTGGGACTGCCATGGCCAGCCGATCGAGCATAAGGTCGAGGAGAAGCTCGGCACCGAGAAGTTCAACCAGACCTCCACGGCTAAGATCCGTGAGCTTTGCAATAAGTTCGCTGTCGAGAACATCGAGCTGCAGAAGGCCGGCTTCCGTCGCCTGGGCGTGCTCGGCGATTGGGACAACCCCTATCTGACGCTCTATCACCAGCATGACGCCGCCGACATCGAGGTTTTCAAGGCCATGTTCGACAAGGGCATGGTCTATCGCGGTCACAAGCCCGTCCACTGGTGCAAGCACTGCCATACCGCACTTGCTGAGGCCGAGATTGAGTACTCCGACGAGACGAGCCCGTCCATCTTCGTGCGCTTTGAGATGACCTCCAAGCCCGCCGGCCTCGAGAACTTCGACGGCCCGGTTGACTTTATCATCTGGACGACCACGCCGTGGACCATCCCCTCCGACCAGGCAGTTTCTCTCAAGCCCGGCGCCGCCTATGTCGCCGTTGAGCACGAGGGTCGTGCCGAGGTCATGCTCGAGGACCTGGCTCCCAAGTGCTGCGAGGAGTTTGGTTGGGAGTGCACCCCGGTTATGGTCGACGGTAAGCCCTATGTGGTTCCCGCCGAGACCTTCCACCACATCCACTACAAGCAGCCGATCTTTGACGGTGTTGAGGGCGTGGCGCTGCTGGCCGATTACGTCGGTGTCGATGACGGTACCGGTATCGTCCACAACTCGCCCGGCCACGGCGTCGACGACTACTTTGCCTGCCTCAAGGAGGGCATTACCGACATCTGCATGCCGGTCGATGACGACGGCAAGTTCTACACCGGCGAGGAGTTTGGTACCGGTGGCCCCTTCAGCGGTATGGACACCGATGAGGCCAACCCGCACATCATCGAGTTCCTGCGCGAGCGCGGCACCCTGGTCCTCGAGAAGAAGATCACGCACAGCTATCCGCACTGCTGGCGCTGCAAACATCCGGTGCTCTTCCGTGCTACCGACCAGTGGTTTGTCTCGATGGACAAGACCGGTTTGCGCGAGCAGGCTGGCAAAGAGGTCCGCGAGAACGTCAAGTGGTATCCGGCCCACGCGGCTAACCGCATCGGTGCCATGGTCGAGCAGCGTCCCGACTGGTGCATCAGCCGTCAGCGCAACTGGGGCGTGCCTATCCCGAGCTACACTTGCGCCGACTGCGGCGAGAAGGTTATGAACGACGCCACGCTCGACGCCGTCATCAAGCTCTTCCACGAGAAGGGCTCCGACGCCTGGTTCACCGACGCTCCCGAGAGCTACCTGGGCGAGGCCTGCGTTTGCCCCAAGTGCGGCGGCCATCACCTCAAGGCCGATAAGGACATCCTCGACGTGTGGTGGGACTCCGGCGTGTCCTGGAAGGCCGTCTGCGAGTACCGTCCCGAGCTGGAGTATCCGGCGGATGTGTATCTCGAGGGCTCCGACCAGCACCGCGGTTGGTTCCAGAGCTCGCTGCTCACTTCGGTGGGCGCCAATGGCCATGCTCCCTACAAGGCGGTCGTCTCGCAGGGCTTCACGCTCGACGGCCAGGGCCGCAAGATGTCCAAGTCGCTCGGTAATGTCATCGACCCCAATAAGGTCTGTGACGAGATGGGCGCCGACATCATCCGCCTGTGGGTTGCCTCCGTCGACACCAGCTCCGATGTTTCCATCGACCACGAGATCCTTGCTCGTACGTCCGATGCCTACCGTCGTTTCCGCAACACGCTGCGCTTCTTGCTCTCCGAGCTCGAGGGTCAGTTTGAGCCCGAGACCGACGGCGTCGCCTTCGCCGACCTGCTGCCGCTCGACAAGCTCATGGTTGCCCGCCTGACCCAGGTCCAGGCCGAGGTCGACGATGCCTACGCCAGCTACGAGTTCCCGCGTGCCTACCGTGCGCTTTACGACTTCGTGGTTACCGAGCTCTCCAACGTGTACCTCGACGCCCTGAAGGACCGTCTGTACTGCGAGAAGCCCGGCTCGCTCGAGCGCCGCAGCGCCCAGACTGTGCTCGCCGAGCTCTTCTCGATGCTCATGCGCGACCTTCAGCCGATCCTGTCCTACACGGTCGACGAGGCCATGGCCTATGCGCCCGCCGGCTGCGTCGATCACCAGAAGTACGCCGCGCTGCTCGATTGGTACAAGTCGCCCATCACGTTCGACGAGGCCAATGAGTTTGAGGGCGTGCTCGAGGCTTCACTCGAGCTCCGTAGCGCCGTGACCAAGGCCCTTGAGGATGCCCGCTCCGCCGGTACCTTCACCAAGAGCCAGCAGGTCCGCGTCAAGGCGGTCGTTCCCGCCGAGATGTACGCGCTGCTGACCGGTGATAAGGCCGTCGACCTGGCCGAGTTCTACATCGTTTCCGATGTTGAGCTGACCCAGGGCGAGGAGCTTTCCGTTGCTATTGAGGCTGCCGAGGGCGAGTGCTGTGACCGTTGCTGGAATTACCGCACCACCGTCGGCGAGTACAACGGCCACGCGCATATCTGTAAGCGCTGCGCTGACGCTTTGTAGTTACGCGGTTTTACCAAACCGCGTAACCGCTTGACGCTGCAAACCCGCCAGAGCGGCAATCTGCCTTTCAGCTTCGGCGGCATGACCATAAGGTCTATGCCGCCTTGCTTCAAGGCACCTTGCTCGCTCTGGCGGGTTTTCGCTGTCGGTAACGAATCATCGGCTATTTCGTTGCTGGTCAATATAAGATATTGATTTGCGTTAAACGGAATTCGATGTTCTTGAGGGTAGGGGATTGATTTGGGTCGTGCTGGGGGTATGACGCCGCCTTTGCGTTGGCGGTTGGGTGTTGCTGGTGGGGTGGCGCTGGTTGTGCTGCTTCTTGACCAGCTGACCAAGCTTGCGGTTCGTGCCGTGGGCGACGCTTTGCATGTGACCGTCATCCCCGGTGTTATTGACTTTATGTTTGTCCGTAATATCGGTGCTGCCTTTAACATGGGTGAGGGCCATGGCATCGCGTTCGCTGTGCTGGCGCTTGCGGTCATTATCGCTATTGCCGTGTACCTCGTTCGTGCACCCCAGCTCGCCCATCTTGAGGTTGTAGGCATGGCGATGGTCGCGGGCGGTGCTATCGGCAACGCTATCGATCGTTTGGCCTTTGGCTTCGTGACCGATTTTATTGCCACCACCTTCATCGACTTCCCCGTCTTCAATGTGGCCGATATCGGCATTACCTTGGGCGTCGTGCTCGCCCTCTTCGGCTATATGTTCTTGAGCCCCGCGGCCCGTGAGGTCGATGCGACCGCCGAGCTTAACGCCCGTGACGAGGCCCGCGCCAAGCGCAAGGCTAAACAACGTGGGGAGCGTGCCCGCAAGATTCGCGAAAGGAATGAGCGCTAATGGCCGACATCCATATCCTTGTTGCCGACGATGCCGCTGGTCAGCGTCTTGACGCCTATCTGGGCGCCAATGACGGCTGCCCTACGCGCTCTGCCTGCGCGCATCTGATTGAGGGCGGTGCCGTAATCGTGAACGGCGAGACCTGCCTGTCAAAAAAGTATGCCGTGCGCTCCGGTGACCGCATCTCGGTCGACCTGCCCGAGCCGCACGATCCGACTGACGTGATTCCTGAGGCCATTCCCCTCGATATTCGTTACGAGGACGACTACCTCATCGTGCTCTCCAAGCAGCGCGGCCTGGTGTGCCATCCCGCCCATGGCCACGAGAGCGGCACGCTTGCGAACGCTCTGGTCTACCACTGCGGCATCGATCATCTTGGTACTGTGCAGGGTGAGGACCGCCCCGGCATCGTGCATCGCCTGGATCGCGATACCTCGGGCCTTATGCTCGCGGCAAAAGACGACGACACCCAGCGCGCGCTTCAAAATCTCATCCGCACGCGCACACTCGACCGTCGCTATATCACGCTCGTTCACGGGCACATCGCCATGGACGAGGGCACTATCAACACCGGTATCGCCCGATCGACGCGCGACCGCGTGAAGATGGCGGTTTCCGATGACCCCTTTGCGCGTCAGGCCATCACGACTTTCAAGGTGCTCGAGCGCTTTGATTCCACGCGCTTCGACGACGGCTATACGCTCGTCGAGTGTCATCTGTTTACCGGACGCACGCATCAGATTCGCGTGCACATGCGCCATATCAACCACGCCTGCGTGGGCGATCCACTCTACGGCAAGTGCGATGCGCGCGCCGACCAGGGCCTGACCAGGCAGTTCCTTCATTCCTGGCGCGTGGCGTTCGACCATCCCGTGACGGGGGAGCGCATTGAGTGCCGCGACGAGTTGCCGTGGGATCTCGCTGCGGTTCTCGACGATCTGGCTCCGCGCTCGCTCGGTCGCACGGCCGTTGGAGATGAAATCGTTCCGCAGCTCGGTCTTCTCGAAGCCTAGCCAGTATTAGGTGGTTTCTTGAACTCGGTAAGCCTGCGGTAAGATATACGGTTGTTTACGAAACGCGTTGCTGGGAGCCTGCATGCTCGCCTTTTTACAAACCAACACACCCATCGTGATCTTCAACCAGATTGTCGTCACGCTGCTCACGGTCTGCTTTCTGTACCAGGTGGTCTTCTTTGTCATTGGCGCTCTTCGTGGCGAGGTTGCGCCTCCCAAGGCCAAAAAACTCCACCGCTATGCCTTCTTTATCGCCGCGCATAACGAGGAGGCCGTGATCGCCAACCTCGTTCTCTCCATCAAGGACCAGGATTATCCGTCCGAGCTCATCGAGGTTTTCGTGGTCGCCGATGCCTGCACCGACAACACGGCGCAGCTCGCGCGCGAGGCCGGTGCTATTGTTTACGAGCGCAATGACCTGGCCCGCAAGGGCAAGAGCTGGGTCATGGACTTTGGCTTTGACCGCATCCTTAACGAGTATCCCGACACGTTTGAGGGCTACTTTATCTTCGATGCCGACAACGTTATCTCCCGCGATTACGTTTCCAAGATGAATGATGCCTTTGACCAGGGCTTCCATGTGGTCACGAGCTATCGCAATTCCAAGAACTTCGGCAGCTCGTGGATCTCGGCGGCTAATGCCACGTGGTATCTACGCGAGGCGCGCTTCCTCAACAACGCGCGCAATATCTGCAAGACGTCCTGCGCTGTTTCGGGTTCGGGTTACCTTATCTCGTCAAGCGTTATCGAGGGCATGCACGGCTGGCAGTTCCATACGCTGACCGAGGACATCCAGTTCACCACGTTCTGTGCCATTCACGGCATTCGCATCGGTTATGCGCCGGCGGAGTTCTTTGACGAACAACCCGTGACGTTTAAGGCGTCCTGGAAACAGCGCATGCGTTGGACCAAGGGCTTCTACCAGGTGTTCTTTACTTACGGTAAGCACCTGGTCAAGTCGACCTTCCGCTACCATCGCTTTGCCGCCTACGACATGTTCATGACGATCGCCCCGGGTATGCTGCTGTCGCTCATCTCGATGCTCGCCAATGCGACGTTCCTGATCGTGGGTGGACTCTCGCACGGCTTTTTGGCTACCGAAGTCGAGATGCAGGCATGCGCCGCTTCGCTCATTATGACCTTCGCCATGATGTATCAGACCTTCTTTATCTTGGCGCTGCTCACGACTATCTTTGAGTACAAGCACATTCACTGCGCGCAAAAGTGGCGTCTGGTGACTAACCTGTTTACCTTCCCGATCTTTATGTTCAGCTATATCCCCATCACGGTGGCCGCGCTGTTCCTGAAGGTCGACTGGGTGCCGACGCAGCACGCCGTCAACGTTACCCTTGACGAGGTCATGCAAGGCGCCAAATAACCACCACCAAAACCACCGCAAAGGGGACAGGCACCTTTGTGGTGGTTTTTGCTTTTGCGATGCAGCTTGAGGAGGTGCACGATGTTTTATATTCCGTTTTGGATTTGCATCTTTGCCGGTGCGGTGGTTGATGCCCGCGAGCGGCGGTTTCCCAATGAGCTTGCCGGCGCGTGTGCGGTGGCGGCGCTTGCAGGCGTCTGGCTTGATAAGGGCGTTAACACGGCGCTTGACCACGCCGGTCTTGCGGTCATCGTCTACCTTGTCCTTGTGCTTACTGAGTCGCTCTGGCGGCGCTTCCGCCAAGCCCCTGGCATCGGCATGGGGGATGCCAAGGCGCTCTTCGCGCTTTGCACGCTCGACCCTATGGGCGGCATCGTGGCATTTGCCGTCGCGCTCCTGGCCCTGGCTCTCTCTTGCCTCTTCACAAAATCGCACTCCCTGCCATTGCTCCCGTTTTTGGTGCCGATTTTTGCCATAATCGAGGTCTTGGGCTGCACTTTGTAATCGATTGCGCATCCTTCTTAAGGAGCATGCCATGGCAACTAATCAAGAAACGGCCGTCATTAAGGCTCGCATGGACCGTATTCCCTCGGCGTTGTCGCCCGAACTTGTCGAGCGCATTGCCGCCGATCGTGCTTCGGGCTATGTCAACCCGTATCGTTGCAACGACGATCAGGTCATTCGTCGTATTGATCGCGCCGCCGACAAAGGTACGCTTATGCGCCCGGCGTATATGCGTGATACCGAAAAGATACTTCATCTTCCGGCGTACACCCGTTATGCAGGCAAAACGCAGGTCTTTAGCTTCCGTAGCAATGATGATCTTTCACGCCGCGGTTTGCACGTACAGCTTGTCTCCCGCATTGCGCGCGATATCGGTCGCGCCCTGGGGCTCAATTGCGATCTGATCGAGGCGATTGGCCTGGGTCACGACTTGGGACACACGCCTTTCGGCCATGCCGGCGAGCGCTTCCTCAACGATATCTATCATGAGCGTACGGGGCGTTATTTTTTCCATAACGTGCAGTCGGTTCGCGTGCTCGACGCGTTGTATGGCCGCAACGTGTCGCTCCAGACGCTCGACGGCGTGCTATGCCATAACGGCGAGTACGAGCAGCGTGTGTTTGAGCTCTCGGACATGGGCTCCTTTGACCAGTTTGACCAGACGGTTGAGGATTGCATTGCCACGGGCTATAGCGCAATTGGGCATCTGCGCCCCATGACGCTCGAGGGCTGCGTCGTTCGCATCTCGGATATTCTTGCCTACGTCGGTCGTGACCGTCAGGATGCGATCGCGGCGGGCCTGCTTTCGCCCGACGCTTTTGATGATGGCCGGGGCGGTGCCTACAACAGTTGGATCCTCACGCATGCCTCCATCGATATCGTTGAGCACAGCTATGGTAAGCCGCGCATCGAGATGAGCGAGGACCTGTTTGAGGAAATTCGCCGAGCCAAGCGCGAGAACTACGAGAAGATCTATAGCAAGGGCGGTATCGAAGGCGATTCTGAGGCGGAGCTGCGCGAGGCGTTCGTAAAGCTCTACGACCGTTGCCTGCGGGATCTTAACAGTGGCGACGAGTCCTCTTACATCTTTAAGCATCATATTTCGCGCATTGAGCAGCAGCTTTCCTACTATGATCGCACCTATGCCTGGCAGGACGACAAGGATCAAGCCGTGGTGGATTATATCGCGAGCATGACGGACGGTTATTTCTGCGAACTGACGAGCAAGCTGTTCCCGGGTCTAAAGTTTCCGCATCGTACCTATATTAACGAACGGTAGTTCGTATCCTTTCGGTATACTGGTTAGTTGAAAACGTTTTTGATTGATGCACGGGATGGCTATGGACGACCTTTTTTCTTCCTCGACGCGCGAGCGTTCCTTTAAAAATGCGCCGCTCGCGGTGCGCATGCGACCCAATTCGCTCGACGAGTACGTGGGCCAGCAAAAGGCCGTCGGTAAGGGCTCATGGTTGCGTGCCGCGATCGAGCACGACGTTCTTTCGAGCGTGATTCTGTACGGGCCTGCCGGTACGGGCAAGACGACGCTGGCCCACATTATCGCCAACCATACCAAGAGCGAGTTTGTCGAGGTCAGCGCCGTCACGGGTACCGTGAAGGACCTGCGTCGCGTGATTGATGAGGCCAAGACGCGCCTGAATACGTACGACCGCCGCACCATTCTATTCATCGATGAGATTCACCGCTTCTCTAAGTCGCAGCAGGATGCCCTGCTGCATGCAGTTGAGAACCGTACCGTCATTATGATTGGCGCTACGACGGAGAACCCGTACTTCGAGGTCAACTCGGCACTGCTCTCACGTGGTCGCGTCGTGGAGCTTGACCATCTGAAGGATGAGGATATAGCCACGCTTATTGAACGTGCGCTTGAGGCGCCGCAGGGCTTGAACGGTAAGTTCTCGGCCGATGAGGATACGGTCAAGACCATCTGCACGCTGGCAGCGGGTGACGCTCGCTCGGCGCTCACGACGCTCGAGCTTGCGAGCGAGATTGCCGTCACGCGTCCCGATACCGAGGGAACGCCAGCGCCCGCGGCGGGGGAGCGCTATCCCATCACCGTGTATGACGTAAAGATCGCCAACCCGCGTCGCGGCTTTACGTATGACAAAAACGGCGACATGCACTACGACATCATCAGTGCGTTCATCAAGTCCATGCGCGGTAGCGACCCCGATGCCACGATCTATTGGCTCGCGCGCATGATCGATGCTGGGGAGGATCCTAAGTTTATCGCTCGCCGCATTATGATTCACGCTTCTGAGGATGTTGGCAACGCCGACCCGCAGGCGCTTTTGGTGGCGCATGCCGCGTTTAAGTCTGCCGAGGTCATTGGCTATCCCGAGTGCCGCATTAACCTGGCTCAGGCTGCACTCTATGTGTGCTTGGCGCCAAAATCCAACGCGTGTGAGGCTTCGATCGATGCGGCGCTGGCCGATATCCATTCTAGTGGGCTTCGCGAGGTGCCGAGTTATCTGCGCGATCGCCATCGCCCGGGCAGCGATGAATACGGTGTGTATAAGTATCCACATGATTATCCCGAAGGCTGGGTCGATCAGCGCTATTTGCCCGAGGGACTGGAGCGCGGCGCGTTCTGGCAGCCTGCCGGCCGCGGTTGGGAAGGGTGGCGCGTAGAGCAAAGTGAACGCGACCGCAGCGGGAATGCACCGAAGTAGCTGCTGATAATTTTGTCCCACGTTGCTGCTCTTGGCATGTTCGGTCCCCTTTGGGGTACCATGGAAACCGTCTGTATATCGATTCCTTTGGGAGGCTTGCATGAGTCCCATTCAAATCGCCCTGCTGCTGCTCGCCGTTGCCGGCGTGTGGGCCATCGTTGAGCTCGCGCTTACCCTGCGTAAGACCCGCACCGTTGTCGACTCGCTCGATAAGACCGTGAACGACCTCAACAACACCATCGCCGAGGCTCAGCCTGTGGTGGCAAAGCTCGATGGCGCTGTCGATGAGCTTACGCCGGCGCTTGCCCAGATGGAGCCGCTGCTTAAGTCGAGCAAGACGGCAGTTGATGCCCTTACCTCCAATCTCGTAGAGGTCGAAGCCGTGGTTCGCGACATTTCCGAGGTTACGGGCAGCATGGCCGAGGCCAGCAATGCTGTGTCGAGCGTGACTGATTCTGCGGCAGGTGCCGTGCAGAAACTCTTTAACAAGGTGAAGGCTCCCGCGGCCGACGCTGAGCGTAAGCTTTCCGCTGCCGAAGAAGCCGAGCAGCCGACCGAGCGTGTCCTGATTGGCGAAGCCGGGGACGATGTCGCTGCTGGTGACAATGATGCACAGAAGCCTGCTGCTAAAGCAGCCCAGTATTACACCTACACGCCCGCCGAGACCACCGAGGAGTCCTGCGATGAGTAGCGAAGCAACTTGCCCCATTACGCTGACCGTTGCCGGCGACCCGCGTCTGGCGCGCCTTGTGCGCATGACGGCGGCAAATGTCGGTGCGCTCTGCTCCATGTCCGTCGATCGCATCGAGGACATTCGTATGGCTGCCGAGGAAGCATTTATTTTCGGCTGCACGGCTGTTGATTCCGATGACATCTCGATCAAATTCGATGTCGACGAATCTCACGTTGGCATGACCTTTACCTTTGGCGACCAGGCCACCGTCGACGAGGATGACCAGGCCGCTGTGTATGCCGAGCTCATTTTGGCGAGCGTGTGCGATTCCTACGAAAAGACTGCGGCGCCCCTGACGCTTTCCCTCGACCTCAAGGCGGATATTTAATATGACCGAACGTTCCCGGAGCGGCAAGACCGCTTGGGACAAGGAGAAAACCCGCGAGCTGTTTCGTCGCTACAAGGAGACCGGTGATCCGGACGCCCGTGAGCAGCTCGTCATGTCCCATATGAACCTGGTAAGGTTTCTTGCCAACAAATTTAAGAATCGCGGCGAGCCGCTCGACGACCTCATGCAGGTCGGCTATCTGGGTTTGCTCAAGGCTATCGACCGCTTTGACCCCGAGCGCGGACTCGAGTTCACGACGTTTGCGACACCCACTATCCTGGGCGAGATCAAACGCCATTTCCGCGACAAGGGCTGGAGCGTGCGCGTACCGCGTCGTCTGCAGGAGCTCTCGGCCAAGGTCAACCAGGCTACTGACAAACTTACCAACGAGCTGCAGCGTTCGCCCAAGGTTGAGGAGATCGCTGAGTATCTAGATGTGACTGTCGATGAGGTCCTCGAGGCTATGGAATCGTCTTCGGCCTATACCTCGGTGCCCATCGAGGCTCCTGGTGCGTCCGATTCCGACGATGCGCCCTCGATTCTCGACCGTTACGCCGACGATGACAACGAGCTCGACTTCACCGATGACCGCCTGGTGATCGAGGAAGCCATCCGCGATTTCTCGCCGCGCGAGCGCGAGGTGATTGAGCTGCGCTTTGTGAAGGGCATGACCCAGATCGAGATTGCCAAGAAGCTGGGCATCTCGCAGGTGCAGGTTTCGCGTCTGCTGCGCCGCACGCTTAAGAAGATTCAGGACAAGATCGACCCCGACGGAGTGATGATTCGTTCATGAGTGAGCACCCCCAACAAACCGATCGCGTGCTGCGCGACACCCGCATTCTGACGCTGCGCATTTGGGCTGTTGTCGGCTGCATTGTCATCGCCGCTGTCATCTTTAACCTTATGGGCATCCTGGCACCGGTTATTGAGTTTCTTGCCGTCGGTTCCATCATTGCTTTTGTGATGTCCCCGATCACCAACTGGCTCGAGCACCATGGCGTGAATCGCGGCATCGGTTCGCTTGTCGCGCTTATTGTTGTTGTTGCCGTGCTCGTCGGTGTCGTTTGCATCTTGTCGCCGATTCTCTTTGGTCAGATCATGGAAGTCCTGAGCCGCCTGCCCGAGCAGCTTCGTGTTGCGGGTGGCGATCTCAATGAGATGATCTCGCATGCCAAGACGCTCAACAACACGCCGCTCAAGGAGTATTTGGACGATAATCTTTCGTCCCTGGTTACCGTGGCATCGAAGTATGTGTCTCAGATTGCTGCCGAGCTTGGTCGCGGTGTGTTCCCGCTCATCACCAATACGGCCTCGCAGTTGTTCGTGATCTTCCTTGGTCTGGTGCTTGCCTACTGGATGGCCTGCGACTACCCTCGCATGCATCACGAGATTTGCACCATCATCGGTCAGGAGAAGGAGACCTCGTACCGCTTTATGGTCGCCATCCTTTCTCGCTCTGTCGGCGGCTACATGCGCGGTATGGTCGTGACGTCCATCTGCGGTGGTTTCCTCGCCTTTATCGGTTTTATGATCATCGGTCATCCGTATGCGGCGCTCATGGCTATCTTTACCGGCATCATGCATTTGGTTCCGGTCGTCGGTCCCTGGGTGAGCGCAGCAATCGCCACGGTACTCGGTTTCATGTTCGGCCCCATGT
>CATZKS010000041.1 GCA_958421035.1 uncultured Collinsella sp.
TGGTGCAGAACCCGCCGTCGGCAACACTCACCACCGACGAGATGGACGAGGTTGCCGAACTCCCCTACGCACGCGATTGGCATCCCGACTACGACGCGGCAGGCGGCGTGCCGGCCTTTGCCGAGATCAAGTTTTCCATTAGCTCCAACCGCGGCTGTTTTGGCGAGTGCTCGTTTTGCGCGCTCACCTTCCACCAGGGCCGCGTGTTGCAGATGCGCAGCCACGACTCGATCATGCGCGAGGCCGAGCTGCTCACGCGCGATCCCGAGTTTAAGGGCTACATCAACGACGTGGGTGGACCGACGGCCAACTTTAGCCGTCCCGCCTGCGACAAGCAGCTCAAGCACGGCGTGTGCAAGAACAAGCGCTGCCTGTGGCCGAGCGTGTGCAAGAACATGGTGGTCGACGAAAGCGGCTACACGCAGCTGTTGCGCGACCTGCGCCAGCTGCCGGGCGTCAAGAAGGTCTTCGTGCGCAGTGGCATCCGTTTTGACTACACCATGGCCGATGCCTCGGACGAGTTTTTGCGCGAGCTGCTGGAACACCATGTCTCGGGCCAGCTGCGCGTAGCGCCCGAGCACGTGAGCGACGCGGTACTGTCCGTGATGGGCAAGCCGAGCCGAGCTGTCTACGACGCATTCTGCCGTAAATTTGAACGCTTGAATCGCGAATACGGACTCAAGCAGTACGTGGTGCCGTATCTGATCTCGAGCCACCCCGGTTCAACCATGAAGGAAGCCGTGGACCTTGCCGAAGCCGTGCGCGACATGGGCTACATGCCCGAGCAGGTACAGGACTTCTACCCCACCCCGTCCACCATGTCGACCTGCATGTACTACACCGGTGTAGATCCGCGCACCATGCAGCCGATCTACGTGGCGCGCGACCCGCATGAGAAGGCCATGCAGCGCGCGCTCATCCAGTATCGCAAGCCCGAGAACTACAAGCTGGTGCGCGAGGCGCTAGAGAAGGCCGGGCGTCGTGATCTGATCGGCTATACCAAGCATTGCCTGATTCGCCCCGTGCCGCCACGCCCGGGCGAGACGTCTGCCGGCGGTGGGCATGGCACCGGCAAGAAGGGCGGCAAGGCCCACGGTGGCGCCGCCGGCAAGGGGCCCAAGGGCAGCAAGGGTCACGGCGGTATGTCCCGCGCGCAGAACACTGCCGGTCGCAATCGCGCGGCACAGGGGCGTCAGGGCGCCAACGGAGGCGGCAGACGCAACTAGCGCGGCGAGGCGGCATGCCGCCGTTGGCGACACGACACGCCCCACCAATAAAATGCCGCTCGCTGGGGCGTCGCAGAACGATTCCCCGGCGAGCGGCCGATTAATATTGTCTATCTCAAAACGTCGTTACTTTTTGTCGAAACGACCATAGAGCGCAAACGAGAGCGCCGCAGAGATAACCCAAGTCAAAGCGATGCAGACGACAATCATGATCAGGTTCATGGGATTGCCGCTTGGATCGGCATAAACGGGCAACGAGGTAATGCCGGGCATAACAAAGCCGAAGCACTTTGCGCCGAGAACAACGGTAAGCGCACCGCCAATGCCATCCGCAATCATCGCAGCGATAAGCGGAGTCCTGTTAGGAACCTGAACGGTAAACAAGGCGGGCTCGGAAATTCCCATAAATGCTGAGAAGGCGCACGTCATTGCAGCGGACTTGAGCTTTTCGTCGGTCATGCGCAGGGCTGCACCAAAAGACGCACCGCTTTCGGCGAGGTTATGGCAGAAAGAGATCGGGAGCAGATAGTCATACCCAAGCGTTGCGATATTGGAAATCTGGATAGGGCTCGTTGACTGATGCATGCCGAAGAGCACGATAAGCGGCATAAAGAAGCCCAGCAGAAAACCGGCAACGGGGCCTAACGTCGAGAATAGCCAAACGATACCGTTGGCAAGACCAAGACCGCACCAGGCACCAATCGGAGCGAGCACAAACAGGTTGACGGGAATCACGATAGCAAGGGAGAGCGCCGGAACGACAACGAGCTTAAAAAGATCCGGCACGACTTTGTCGATTGCACGATATACAAAAGACAAGCCAATGACGCCAAAGATAACCGGGAACACGGAATCGGCGTAGCTAAAAATCGGCACCGCAAAACCGAACAGCGCAAGGGGCGTCTCGCCCGTACCGACAGCGTTGACAATGGTCGGGTACATCAGCGATCCGGCAACACAAAGCGCAAGCGAACGGTTGACCCGGAACTTATCAGCTGTAGACATTGCCAGCAAAAACGGCAAGAAGTAGAACGGGATATCCGAAATCATATTGAATATCGCAAAGTCGCCGGCACCCGTGTCGATTCCAAAAGCCGCGATAGCAGCCAGGATGCCCTTTACGATGCCTCCCGCCACCAGTGCGGGAATGATAGCGGAAAAGATGCCGGTGATGATATCGAATACGCGAGCCGAACCTTTTTGGAGCTCAGGCTGCTCGGCGTCGGCGGAGACCTCGCCACCCATCCTGTCACCTAGCATGGGCTCCAATTCGTCATATACCGATCCCACGCTGGCGCCGATGATAACTTGCCACTGTCCGTCTTTAACCTGCGCGCCCAAGGCGCCGTCAAGCGTCTTAAGGGCCTCCAGGTCTGCCTTGCTATCGTCCTTCAGGTTGAATCTGAGCCTTGTAATGCAGTGCGTTGCCATAACAACGTTATCGGCGCCGCCCACGAGCTCGAGGACACGAGCGGCCAGTTCCTTCTTGTCTGCCACGACAATCACTCCTACCCAAGATCCTCGCCATTAGTGGCGATACATTTCTGATACCAATAGAAAGAGTCTTTACGCGAGCGCTCCGCAGTGCCGTTGCCGCAATTATCCAGATCGACATAGATAAGCCCGTAGCGCTTGTCCATCGTAAGAGGACCGCAGGCAACAAGGTCAATGAATCCCCAGATCATGTATCCGCGCACGTCAACGCCATCGATCACCGCTTCTTTAAGGCACTTTATGTGCTGGCGCAAATAATCGATTCGATACTCGTCGTGGATGCTGCCATCCTCCTCGACTACATCAGATGTACCGAGGCCGTTCTCGGCGATATACAGGGGCAGCCCATAGCGGTCATACATCTGGTTAAGGGTAACCCTCAGGCCAATGGGATCGAGCTGCCAGCCCCACTCACTCGTCTCGAGATAAGGGTTCTTGTTTGCCATGACCAGATTTCCCGCAGTCTTCTCCCATCCCTGATCGCAGGTGGATACCTGGGAAAAGTAGTACGAGAAGGCCAGGAAGTCGACCGTGTTGCGAGCGATGAGCTCTTCATCGCCCGGCTCCATTTGAATCTCGATATCGCACGCGTCGAAATAGCGATTCATATAAGCGGGGTATTTTCCACGAGCCATCACGTCCGTATAGAACCAGTTGGAATACTGGTCGTCGTGAATAGCCTGCATGTTATCTTCGGGACGGCAGGTGGCGGGATACGTACAGAATCGAGCGATCATGCCGCCAACGGGAGTATCGGGCGAAAGACGATGGACAATCTCGACGGCACGCGCATTGGCAACGAACTCGTGGTGCAGGCACTGGAAGATGGCTCGATCGAAGTTCTCCCCCTCTTCGTCTTTGACCAGACAGACCCCGTCCCAAGGCGAAAAACGCGCTGCATTGAACTCGTTAAAAGGCAGCCAGAAATCGACCAGATCGCCCAATTCCGTAACGATTGTCTCGACATAGCGGGCGAAGAAATCAATCGTCTTGCGATTCTTCCATCCCCCATATGTGGTGACAAGATTTACCGGGATGTCATAGTGGAGCATGGTGACGAAGGTTTTAATGCCGTGCTTTTTGCACTCACCCAGCATGCTTCGATACCACTCGATGCCTTCGCGGTTAGGCTCAAGATCATCCCCGTTAGGATAGATTCGACTCCAGCAAATAGAAGTGCGGAACAGCTTGAGGCCCATCTCCGCAAAAAGCGCGATGTCCTCACGGTAGTGATGATAGAAGTCGTTACCGCGCCTAAACGGGTAGAACTCAACACCATCATCTGCGAGAGCGTTCATTAGTTCGTCATGGCAGAAGGGGTTGTTTTGATGCTTGTCCTCAATCTGGTCATGAGTCCAGGTACCATCCAGCCATCGACAATCCTGCGTCGACTTTCCCTTTCCGCCCTCATTCCAGGCGCCATCGGCCTGCGAGCACGATATGGCTCCGCCCCATAAAAAGTCGGAGTCAAACCCATGTTTTAACTTACTCATTTGCCCTCCTTGATCGGATGCTCCAGCGGATAACCCAATACTAGGAGGAACAAGATGCATAAGATATCGCATAGAAAGCGTTTGTTTATAACATTTTTTTAGATATAATACCGTTTAAGGCATCGATTCTACCGTTCACCCCTGGAGCACCCCATGGATTCGAATCTCAAACAGCTGCTCTATACGCATACCGAGACCGAAGAGTGGCATCGCACACATCCGGGAGAGCTCAGCCCGCGATATAACAGGGTGGAAACCACAACCATTAACGGCGAAGAGGTCTATCTGTTTGATTGGAAAGAAACTCTCGACGAAAACCCCGTGGGCCTTATCAAGGAGTCGCGCTTTACCGATATTCCTCCTCATATCAATCGGGATATGGAGCTTAACTACGTGTACGACGGCGTCTGCACGTTTATCGTCAACGGACGGCGACTACTCCTTAAAAAGGGCGACGTGCTCATTTGCAACACCGGCGTAGTCAGAAGCGTTCCATACGTTAAGGGCGAGCATGATATCGTCATTTCGATCGTCTTCAAAAAAGAAATGTTCGATTCGTTGTTCCTGAGCCAGCTACCCGGCGCGTCACCATTAACGAATCTTCTATTTGATTTTGTGTCCAAAAACCGCGAGGCCCGAAAATATCTCATTCTTCCAGAGGAATACGCCCGACATGCGCGACGCCTCATCGAGATGCTCTTTATCGAATATCACTTTAAAGATGCCTATTCCAATGAACTCATGAGGCACCTCGCCGTCAGCCTATTCCTTGTTCTCATTCGAGGACTGTACCGACGCTCCGCAACTGATAACCAGGCGATCATGTCGGACGAACGCATCGTGTCGATTCTGAATCATATTGAGCGAAGCTACGGCGACTGCACACTCGAAAGCATTGCGAGCGATACGGGTTATAGCACCAGCTATCTCAGCAGCTTGATCAAGCAAAAAACCGGCAAAACGTTTTCGCAAATCAAGCTCAACCAGCAGCTCACAGAGGCGGCATATCTTCTCAATAACACCGAGCGCAGCGTGCAGTATGTAGCCCGAAAAGTCGGCATCTCCAACATGTCATTCTTTTACTCAAAATTTAAAGAAGCATTCGGCGAAACGCCAGGTGCGTTCAGGACGCATCGGTCTAATTAAAGGCGTTATTACTCAGACCGATCAGCTTCGCGCGACACGGGAATGCGCAATCGAAGCAGCGAGCGCATCGCCTCTACCAGCACAAAGCCGGCGATGCCAACCGTGACCACAACGTCGAGCGGTGTGCCCACAAACCACAGCAGCCCCATGAGATACGACCCGGCATTAAAGGCAAAGTGCAGCAGGATCGTGTAGCGGAGCTTTCCGGTGGTCACGAACACCCAACCAAAAATGAGGCCGGCAGCGCCCGCATAGCAGCCCTGCACCCAGTTCATATGCATAAAGCCAAAGATGGCCGCCTGCAGCACGATTGCCGCGGCGATACCCCACGTGCTTGGGGCCGCCCAGGGCACCATGGCGCCGTCTTGCGCGTTCGCGCGGCGCCGGCGCTTCCAGAGCGAACGGCACTGTGGATTAAACGCACGCAGCGAAAACTCAAAGATGATGCCGCGCACCAGCAGTTCCTCGCAAAACGGAGCGCCGAGCACCGTGGTCAGGACGGCAAGAAGGCTGGTATCGCCCATGCCCGTTTCCTCGACGAGCTCGCTATAGTCTGCCGCGACCTCGGGCAGCAGCGACAGCACGCCGTCGCATAGGTAGCTAATGACCACCTGCATGGATAGGCCGATCACGACAACGCAGGCAATGCGCTTCCATGCCGCGCTTGCTCCCCCACCGAGCGGGCGCTCGCCTTGCCGGCGTGCCATGAAGGAGCGGGGCCACAGATAACGCCACCACAGCAGCGCCATCAAAAATGACGCCGTCTGAGCGGCAGCCTGAAACCATTGGATATCGAGATTGTCGACCGGAAAACCTGTCAGCGCCGACACGATGTCCAACGCGGAGAACAAAACCATGCTCAGGGCAATATCGGCAGCGACGACGCCAAAACAGGCAAGCGCCCAAATCATCGCATTGAGCATGCCAACCTCCTCCCGACGACTAGTCATTGGGGACGTTCTTCAACGACTAGCTGTTGGGGGCACTCTTTGCCAAAGGCCCCGTTGGGCGAGATGTCAAACGGAAAGGTGCCGCAGCGATTGAAAGCGGCGATGAACATGCGGATGGCGTTGGACGGTGTGGTGCCCACGAGCTGGGTTGCCGCCGCGAAGGCCGCCTTTTCCTCGGGCAAAACCTTCGCGACAACCGGGGTCATGTGTTCTGCCATGGCGCTTCCTTCTTGAAACGACGGTGGTGCGGATGGATGCGGGCCACGCGGCTGGGCGACGGGCTGTGAAGGCAACCCGATTGGCCCGCATCTGGAGTTTGTTCTACGGCGTTGGTATTACTTGGTAATCCTAAGTATTACCCCATAGATAGAATACCATACCCGACCCCATGGAGACAGAAGAAAACGAATCATTTTATTGTTGAGTTAGCGCCTGAAATGGCTTTTAGAGCGTGATGATATCCGAGATATCGAGGGCCCGAGCGTCAGCGGCATCGTGCGTGGCAAGCAACAGCATGCGGCCGTCGAGCAAGTCGAGCACGACCTCGGCGCATGCGTCGCGCGCAGCGATGTCTAGACCGGTAAAGGGCTCGTCCAGAATCACTGCGCCGCCCGGGCACAGCAGGGCTCGGGCAATCTCGACGCGACGACGCTGCCCACCCGAGAGCTCAGCCACGCGTGCATGCACATCGATCCCCGGTACCAGCAGGCGCAACAGGGCTGCGGCACTCGAGGCATCCACGCGCGCGTCGGCGCACACCAGCACATTATCCAAGGCAGAAGCGTCCTCGACCAGGCGCACATCCTGAAACACCATGGAGCACGGTGCGCACTCCCCCGCCGCCAGCGCAAGCAACGTCGACTTGCCCACGCCCGAAGCGCCCATCACACAGGTGCGTCCACCGGCGGGCACATGAAGCACCAGCCCGTCGAGCGCCGGCGCCCAAGGCGCGCGATCGCCCACGGCAAGCGCAAGCTCCGCTGCAGCACCATCGCTCGCAGCCCCTGTACGCCCGCGCAGTCCATGCCCATGCGCCCGCACGGCAGTTCGCCACGCCACGGGCCCCGAAGCCCGCAGCAACCACACCAGCACGCGCTCGCATGCCCACGATGCCGCCACGACCAGCACGGTCCACGCCAGCAGGTCAGCCGTCTCGATGAGCAGCTTCGCCTGATAGATGCGCTCGCCCACGGTGCCCGTCGCCATGCCGATGAGCTCCGCCGCCACGCCGGCCTTCCAGCTCATGCCGATCACGGCACGCGCGCACGAAAGCACAAACGGCAGGACCTCGCGCCAGGTATGGGCGCAAAACAGACGCCAACCCCGCACGCCATGCAGATGAAACATCTGCTCCAGCGACTGATCAACCTGCGTCAAACCCTCGACCAGCGAAAAATACACGCCCGGCAGCGCCATCAAAAAGACCGCGGCGATGCTCACGCGCGCCGACCCCAACCAAATGAGCAGCAGGACCACCACGCAGGCAACCGGTGTCGCCTTAACAAACGAAAGCGCAGGCGCCACCAAGCGGGCAAACGTCAGCGACCGCACCGAGGCTCCCGCCATCACGACGCCGCACACCGCGGCAAGCGCCAGCCCGCCCAAGATACGCGCACCCGAGCCTGCCAGAATCGCCCATGTGCCGGCATCGCATACCAGTCGTAGCAACGCCACCACGACAGCGCCCGGCCCCGGCAAAATCAACGGCTGCGCCACGAGACCCGCCACCAGCACCCACACGGCAAGCCAAAAGGCGGCAACGGCACCTGCTGCCGCCACCGCCTTCATACGCTCTGCCATTTGTCGAGCAAACGCACGCACGGGCTACTCCATGTAGTAGAAATCGTCAGCCGGGAGCTTGCCGCCCACGGCGCTCGCGTCCGCATCGGCCAGCACCTGCAGGTACCCACCGAGCGCCGCCTTCATATCCCTCCCCGTCTGGCACACGAGCATGCACCCGGGAATCGCTTTTTCGGCAATCGCGGCGTTATCCACGATACCCGCATCGACCACGGCCTGAGCCCAGTCCGCCGGCACCGCGTTCACGTCCTCAACGCTCGCAGCATGGCAGCTCAGGAATTCCGCCACGGCCTCGGGATGCTCCTCGGCAAAGGCCCGACGCACCACGGTCACGCCCGTCAGCAAACGGGAGCCCGTGTCGCCCGCCAGCTCATCCCACACATCGGTCAGACTCACCGGCGCCGACAGCTTGCCTTCGCTCTTTGCGATGGCAGCGGTCTTGAACGGCTCGGGCAGCACGCCCACGGCAGACGGATCGGCAAGCAGCACCGAGAGCACCTCGGTAGGCTCGCTCTTAAACTCGAGCGCCACCTGACCGGCCAAGCCCGCGCGCTCCAGCAGGTAGTTCATGACGTACTCCGGCGTGGTGCCCTTGCCCGTCATATAGACGGTATGGCCCGCCAGATCGCCAAACGAGGCCACACTCGCGTTACCCGTCACCACGTTCAGCACGCCCAGCGTGTTGATGTCGATGACCTGCACCGCACCCTCAGTCTTGTTGTAGAGTACGCTCGCCACGTTGGCGGGCACCAGGGCGATATCGATATCGTCCTGAATGACCTTGGGCACAATCTCATCGGCGGCAGTATTGATCGCAAAGTCGAACTCATTGTCCGTCTCGCCATCGGCTGCCCGGTCCATAAACTGCACCAGACCAATCGAGGTCGGCCCCTTGAGCGAGGCGACGCGCACCTCGACCGGCTCTGCAGCAGCACCGGCGCCGTCCGTGGCAGCCGAGCCCGCGGCGGACCCGGCACCGGCAGCCCCGCCGCCACAGCCCGCGAGTGCAAGCGACAGCGCACCCGCGGCAAGCGCCGAGGCAAACCCCCGGCGCGACAGCTCAAAATCAAACGCGCGCATCGCTAGCACGTCCCCTCGTTAGGCATCGTCCATGCGTGATGGTCGGTATGCAGCAGATCCTCAGCCAGCGACGAGAGCGGCTCGCCCAAGAACTCGCGGTAGCACGCCTGGACATCGGGATTCTCGTGCGAGAAACGAATGTCCGCAGCGGCATCCAGGCCCCAGAGCACCTGGCCACGCTCGGCTGCCAGCTCGCAGCCGTCGTGGATGGGCTGACCGCCGCCACCGACGCAGCCGCCCGGGCACGCCATAACCTCAACGAAGTCATAGCTCACGCGGCCGTCGCGAATCGCGTCGAGCAGACGGGCAGCGTTGCCCAGCCCGTGTGCCACGGCGACGCGCACCTTGGTGCCATCGATATCGGCCACGGCCTCCTTCCAGCCGTCCAGGCCGCGCACATCGGTAAAGAAGTCGGCGTCGGGGTTCTTGCCCGTCACCAGGTAATAGGCCGAGCGCACGGCGGCCTCCATCACGCCGCCCGTGGCGCCAAAGATCACACCCGCACCCGTGCCAAAGCCCAGCGGCGTATCGAGCGGCTCCTCAACTAGCGTATCCACGCTCACGTGGCTCACGCGGACCATGCGCACCATCTCGCGCACCGTCAGCGCAACGTCCACATCGGGCGTGCCGCCCTCGCCCACCATGCTCGGCAGCGCGCACTCGGCCTTCTTGGCCGTGCACGGCATCACGGACACCACAAACAGGCGCTCGGGCTCCACGCCCAGCACCTTGGCGTAGTAGGTCTTGGCGATGGCGCCGAACATCTGCTGCGGCGACTTGGACGTGGACAGGCTGTCGACAAACTCGGGGTAACGCGCCTTCACAAAGCGTACCCAGCCCGGGCAGCAGCTCGTGAACATGGGCCAGCTGCGGCTGTCGCCCTCGCCCTTGGCGGCCTCGCCCAGGCGCTTGAGCAGCTCGGAGCCCTCTTCCATAATGGTGAGGTCGGCCGAGAAATCAGTATCGAACACGTACTCAAAGCCAACGCGGCGCAGCGCGCAGGCCAGGCGCTCAACGGTTGCCTCCTCGCGCGAAATGCCGAGTTCCTCGCCCCAGGCGCTACGCACGGCCGGCGCAATCTGCACCAGCACGATCTTGTCGGGATCGGCGAGAGCATCGAACACGGTCTCGGTATCGTCGCGCTCGCGCAGCGCGCCCGTCGGGCAATGCGTGATGCACTGGCCGCACGCGACGCAATCGGTCTTGCCGATCGGCACGCGCCCGCGGGTGCCCACGGCGGTATGCGTGGCGCGGTTGGTCAGGTCCCAAATCCCTAGCCCCTGCACGCTCTCGCACACCTTGATACAGCGCATGCATTTAATGCACTTGTCGTTTTCGCGGATGATGGGAAAATCGAAATCCCAGCCCTCGCCCGCCAAATGCCTTTGATACGGCAGATAAAAAAAACCCAGGTCGTTGGCGATGGTCTGTAGGTTGCAGTTGCCGCTGCGCACGCAGCTCGTGCACTGCGAATCGTGCTGGGACAGCAGCAGCTGCACGTTGGTGCGACGGGCCTCGCGAGCCTTGGGGCTGTTGGTGTGGACCACCATGCCGTCGAGCACGTAGTTGTTGCAGGCGGCAACCAGCTGATCGCAGCCCTCGACTTCGACCACGCACACGCGGCAGCCGCCGATCTCGTTTAGATCGCGCAGGTAGCACAGGGTGGGAATCTGGATACCGACGGACTTGGCCGCGTCCAGGATCGTGGTGTGCTCGGGTACCACGACCTCGCAATTATCGATAGTGAGCTTGACCATATTGAGTGCTCCGCTTTCGGTGTTGTCGCTGACAGTGGGGTTGTTGAGCTCTACCATTCCAGGCTCCTCCCTCCGCGGAACGCGCCAAAGCCAAAGTGGTCGCAACGCAGGCAGCGGCTTGCCTCCTGGCGCGCCTCCTCCTCGGTAAGGCCCTGCTCGACCAGATTCCAATCGTGAATACGCTCGCCGGCCTCGCGCTCACCCAGCTCGCAGCGGCCGCACTCGTGCTTGCCCTTAAACTGCACGGTCGGCAGCTCCACGTCGAGCTTGATCTTGTGGTCGAAGCCCAGGTAGCGGTCGATATTTGCCGAAGCCACGCGGCCAGCGTTGATGGCACGGATGACGGTGGCGGGACCGGTCTGGCAGTCGCCGCCGCTAAAGAGGCCGTCGAAGTTGGGCACGGCACCGTCCGAATCGGTGACCACGCAGCCCCACTTGCAGGCAATGCCCACCTCCGCAAACGGTTTGGAATCGATGTCTTGGCCAATGGCGACGAACACACGCTCGCAGGGGATGACGCGCTCGGGCGTGGCGGCGGCACGCGGAGCCGGACGACCGCGACGGGGCTCGCCGATAATCTGCGGCTGCACGCGCAGGCCGCTCACGCGACCGTCCTCGCCCGTCTCGATGGCGAGCGGGGCCGTCAGCTCCAGCACCTCACAGCCCTCGGCCTGGGCACCGGCAATCTCGGCGTCCTGGGCCGTCATATCGCAGATGCGACGGCGGTAGACGATGCTTACCTTTTCGGCACCGCAGCGCACGGCGGAGCGTGCCACGTCCATGGCAACGTTGCCGCCGCCGATGACGCACACGCGCTGGCCGCTCAGGTCGGGCAGCTCGTCATCGCCGATGGCGCGCAGCATCTTGACGGCCGATTCCACGCCGGGCGCCTCTTCACCCGGAAGGCCGAGCTTCTTGTCACTGTGGGCACCGATGGCCAGGTAGACGGCATCGAACTCGTCGCGCAGACGGGCGAGCTCCTCGCCGCTCACGGAGTGGTCGAGCTCCACGTCGATGCCGGCGCTCAAGATCCAGTCGATCTCGGCCTGCAGGCGCTCGCGCGGCAGACGATAGCTGGGGATGCCGTAGCGCAGCATGCCGCCCAAGTGGTGGCGCTGCTCAAAAATGGTCACCTTGTGGCCCATCACGGCCAGGTAGTAGGCACAGGAAAGGCCGGCCGGGCCGCCGCCGATCACGGCGACGCGCTTACCGGTGTTGTCCACTACATGTGGCTTGTGGTCGTTGAGGTCGCTATGCTCAACGGCAAAACGCTTGAGGGCGAGGATGTTCATGGGGTCGTCGACCATGCCACGGCGGCAATGCATCTCGCAGGGATGCTCGCACACCAGACCACAGACGAGCGGTAGCGGGTTGTTCTTGCGGATGACCTTGACGGCGTCGGCATAACGGCCTGCCTCGACGAGCGAGATGTAACCAGGAATGTCGACGTGCGCCGGGCAGCCCGAGACACACGGGACGCGAGCCTCGCGGTCAAAGCCGCAGGAGTGCTCGCGGATGTGGTGCTCAAAATCGTCGCGGAAGCCGCGAATGGCCGTGAGTGCCATGGCGCCAGCTTCGTAGCCGATGGCGCAGTCGCTCGAAAGGTAGATGGTGCGGGCCGTGCGCTCAATCAAGTTGAGCGTGGACTCGTCGGCGCGGCCCTCGAGCACATCGGCGAGCTGGTAGCTCAGCGCGCTTAGGCCCACGCGGCAGGGCGTGCACTTGCCGCAGCTCTGGGTGGAGCACAGGTTGACGAGCGCCGCCGTAAACTCGACGGGGCACGGGGCGAGCGAACTCACCGCCAGACGACGTCCGAGTGCATCGTGCAGGTCGTCCATGACGGCCTGAGCGTGGCTGCGTTCCATTACGTGCAGTCGAGCCATAAGATCCCCTCTCACATGGCAGCCCGGAGGCGAGGCCGGGCGAAATTGCTACACGCACAACACTGACCTAAAAAGTTGTTAGGTCTCCACGCAGTTCGGCAGGCGGTATGAAATGTCACCATCAGCGGTGAAAATGAACATTATCGCAGATAAATGCCATATTTGATAAAACGCGTTACCAAACGACAATGCCCCGCCCACGCAATCACGTGGGCGGGGCATTGCTTCAGGCATGCGGCCAGCGACCCTGTTGCTTTTACTTAAGCTCGGGCCAGTAACCCTTGTTGGCCTCGATCATGTCGTCGAGAACCTCCTTGGCGACCTTCATCGACGGCACGGTCTTGTTGAGCGTAAAGGCCTTAAGCGCCTTCTCGTACGAACCCTCGATCGTAGCCTCGACAATGAGCTTCTCGGAGTTCAGCTGCTGCATCATGAGGCCCTGCTGGAACAGCGGAATGTTGTCGCGGCTGATGACCTCGGGGCCGTTCTTGCCAATGTAGGCAGGCAGCTCGACCATAGCGTCGTAGGGCATGTTGGGGATGGCGCCCTTGTTCTCGCAAATGACCAGGAAGCGCTGCTTGGTGTCGTTCTTCAGAGCGATAGCCAGATCGGCAATCCAGTCGCCGTGGCTGCCCGCATAGAACGTGCTCTCGTCGATCTCGCCCGTCTTCTCGTAATGGTCGATACCATCAAAGAGGTTCTTCTCACGCGTCTCCTCAACCTCGTTAGCACGGGTGCGCTCGGGGTTGGAGTGCTCGACGAACTCCTTCTGCTGCAGGTAGTAGTTCAGATACGTGTTGGGCAGGTACTCCGGGAAGCACTCCATGATCTCGTACTCGCCCTTCCAGACGTAGTACCAGCTGCCCTTGGTGTGGCGGTTCTGCTCGGGGTGCTCGTCGACGGCCTCCTCGGGCTTCTTTGCCATGAGCGAGCCCATGCCCTTGAGGTAAGAGTCGGGCAGCAGAATCTCATGCTCCTTGATGTACTCGCGCAGCTGCGGGAGCACCTCCTCGCCCTTGTGGCGGATCGAGGTGAACCAACCAAAGTGGTTGAGGCCAAAGTAATCGTACTCGACATCCTTCTTGTCGATATCGAGCGCGGCGCAAACCACGTCGATGATCGCGATCGGCATGTCGCAGATGTTGATGATACGAGCGTTGGGACGCAGCACGCGGCAGCCCTCGGAGACGATAGCGGCAGGGTTGGAGTAGTTGAGAATCCAGTAGTCCTTCTTGGCGTACTTCTCAACGTCATCGATCAGCTCGACCATGGGGAAGATGGTGCGCATGCCGTAGGCAAGGCCGCCGCAACCGCAAGTCTCCTGACCCACGCAGCCGTGACGCAGCGGAATCTTCTCGTCCTGCTCGCGCATGGCGTAGCCGCCCACGCGCATCTGGGCAAACACGAAGCTCGCGTCGGTAAAAGCCGTCTTTTTGTCGGTGGTCACCGTGAGCTTGATGTCCAGGCCGAGGTCCTCGTGCAAAATCCAGTCCACGAGCACGCCGATCTTGCGCTGGCGCTCCTCGTTGATGTCGTACAGACGAATCTCGTCAACGTCGAGCTCGTCCTTGCGCAGGGCGATGGACTTGACGATGCCGGGGGTAAAGGTGGATCCGCCACCACACAGAGTAATGATCATTGTTTACTGCTCCTTCTCAATTGCGTTTTCGACCTTGTCGCGCATCTCGGCGACCTTCATGCCAAAGATGATCTGGATATTATTGCCGTTGCGGTTGATGCCGCTGTTGGGCACGTGGTTGATGAGGTCCTCATTGATGAGGTCCGGGTTCTTAACGTTCACGCGGAGACGCGTAAAGCAGTTCTCGAGCTCCTCGATGTTGTCCTTGCCACCAAGACCTGCGACCAGGTCGGCAATACCTGCATCGACGCCCTCTGCGGGAGCTGCGGCAACAGCGCCCTGCTTCACCGCGACAGACGCGGCGGCCTCGCCCTCGGCAACGGACTCCGCGAGCTCGGACTCCTCCTCGCGACCAGGCGTGTGGAGGTTGAGCTTCTTGATGAGGAAGGTGAAGAGGAAGAAGTACAGAGCGGCGTTGACGACTCCAAGCACCAGCATAACCGGCCAGTTGGTCTTGTCGACACCCAGGACCAGGTTGGAAACCACGATGTTGATGATGCCGCCTGCAGTCGAAGCGGGCACGGAGAGGACCTTGAGCAGGACCAGGAAGATGCCGGAAAGAACCGAGTGAACGACAAAGAGCACGGGAGCGGCAAAGACAAAGAGGAAGTCCATGGGCTCGGTGACACAGGAGAGCACGGCGGTGATGATCAGCGGGATGATAACGGCCTTGGTCTTATCCTTGTTCCCCTTGTAAGCGGTGACGATAAAGGCGAGACCGATACCGATGTAGGGCCACAGGTTGTTGAAGGTGTAGCTGTTGAAGTAGGTGCTATCGGAGAAGGGCTGGCCCGTCATTGCCATCTCGGCGACACGGATGGGATAGGCACCGGCGATAACCTGATCGCCCAGCGTCAGGGTGCCGCCCACATCGGAGAACTGGAACGGGGTGTAGATGAGGTGGTGCAGACCGGTGGGAACGAGCAGCTTGTTGAGCATGCCGTAGATAAACAGGCCGATGTTGCCCGACTCCTTAATGATACCGGCAACGGAGGAGATGGCACCCTGAACCGGAGGCCAAACGATGCAGAACCCAGCGCCCATGATCCAGGAAATGATGATCATGATCAGGAACGGGAAGCGAACGCCCGAGAACATCGAAAGGGCAATGGGGAACTGCTTGTTCGAGTACTTGTTGAACACGGCACCGGTGATGCAACCGAGAATAATGCCGCCGAACACGCCGGTATCGAGCACCTGGATGCCCATAACGGTGGCCTGGCCGGTTCCGGTAAGACCGAGCATGCCGCTCGCATCGGCAAGAGAGCCGGTGGCGTTGAGCACGATGTTGTTAGCCTGCAGGAACAGGAAGAACGACATCAGGGCAATCAGCGAAGCATGGCCCTTGTTCTTCTTTGCCATGGCGCCGGCGATGCCCACGCAGAACAGAATCGAGAGGTTGTTGATGATAAACATCAGCGACTGATAGACAACGGCGCCCACAAGCTGGAACGGACCGGAGCCCAGTACGGGGACCAAAGCGCAGATGGTCTTGTTGGTCAGAATGATGCCCACGATGAGCAGGATGCCGGCAACCGAGAGATACATCATCGGCTGAACGATCGACTTCGCGAACACCTCCAACGGCGCTTTGAAATTGAACTTCTTTTTTGCGGTCATAGCGGTACTCCCCTTCCTTTTCCGCAAATTAAGACAGACGTGCCCTGGAC
>CATZKS010000042.1 GCA_958421035.1 uncultured Collinsella sp.
CGCCGCGAGCACCAGCAATGGAATCACGCACGAGGTCACGATCATCACGATGACGCCTTCGATAAGGTCGGTCACCTGCTGCACGATCTCGTCGGTCATTTGCTTGGCACCACTGGTTACCGACGTGACCAGGCTCGAGGCACCGTCGGCAAGCTGCTCAAGCACGTTCTTGGACTCTGTGGACCCGGTCTTTTTCTTGCTTGCTTTGGAGCTATCGCTATTTGCCGTACCCGCAGCGTCGGCCGCCTTTTGCTCCGCCGCTTCGATGCTCACTCGATACGTTTCGTCGACCTTTTGCGACACCCATACGCTTGCAGGCACCAACGCCATGCCGATCATGGCGACCACCAGCACGCGAGTCGCCACGCGGCGCAGGACGGCGCTCGTGCTCCAGCGCCCGTGAATGCCGAGCGACACCGCAAAGAGCACCAGCGCAAACGGGATTAGGATGCCCAGGCCGACCGACCACAAAATGGTCAGCAGGTATTTCTCGAGGTAGAGCACGGCAAGCACGATGCCCAAGTTACCCGAAAGCTGTGCGAGCTGCTCGGCAACCGGCGTTCCCGTATCACCCGGCAGCGCGGTAATGCCCGCAGACAGCGCCACGCACGAGGTCGTGAGCGCCAGTACGTTACCTTTCTTTTGATCGATGACCTCGATGGTGGAGTCCCAAGTCTTAGTATCGGCAAAATGCGGACGAGCTACAAAGCCCGACAACAGCGCCAGTACCACGAGCGCAACGATAAAGCCAATCTGCAGCTTTTTGTTTGCGCACACGACATCGGACAGGCTGGGCTGCAGCTCGGTTACCGTCGTATGCTCGGTTATCTGGACAGGACGCCCATGAGCCATCTCGTGCGCATCTGTCTTTTGAATCAATCCGTTGTCCGGCATTTGGACACCTCCTCATTCCGGCCTGCATTGCGGATGGAAGTATACCCACCCATCGAAAAACCGAACGGGAGGACGAACGGAGCGCACCAAGACTGCCCCCAACGACTAGTCGTTTAAGAACGTCCCCAATGACTGTCTCCGGATGAGTTGCGGTGGAATAGGGATTGTTTTGCGCCCGTCGGCCCCTATTCAGTCCCTATTTCACCGCAACTTGGAGGAGGACAGAAAAAGCCCTGCCGCGGGTAGCGGCAGAGCTTTTGGAAGGGGACTTGGTTGTGAGGGCTCGTTAGGCGAGCTTGGCCTCGAGCTCGGCAATGCGCTTGTAGGCATCGATGGTAAAGCGGGTCTGCTTCTCCAGGATCATAGTGGTCATGAGGGTATCCTGAGCGTGAGCCATGATGAAGGTCATCTCCATCTCGCCACCGCCGGCCTCCTGCGAAAGCAGCTTGGTCTGCGTGTCGTGGGCACCGATGAGTGCATCGCTGGCATCCTTGTGCAGCTGCTCGGCCTTCTCAAAGTCACCCTCGCGAGCAGCATCGAGCGCTGCAAGCAGATCGGTCTGGGCGTCACCTGCGTATGCGACAATCTCGAATCCAACCATCGAGATTTCTTCTTTGGTTGCCATGTTGCGTTCCTTTCACATATGAACCAATGGAGAGCATCGCGTCCGGGCATACGCGCTGCGTTGTGTATGTCAGAAACAATAACATTCAAACAAAAAAGAACAGCGCAAAACGTAATTTCGAGCTATGAACGGTCACTTTTCGCCCGTGAACGGTTTTTAAACCAATTTGAACAATATCGAACACAATTAGCGGCAACCCAAACAGATCCGCGCCCTAGCGTACATCGCGCACCGTATCGCCCTCGACGAGCACGCCCGGAAACAGCATGTGCTCCACACCGGGTTCAACGCCCTCGGCGCCGGCAATCTTGTCGACCGCCCACATGCCGACGCGCTTGTTGTCAAAGCGCACCGTGGTCAGGCGACGGTCGGGCACGATGTCGCCCAGACTGTCATCAACACCCACCACGCTCACATCCTCGGGCACGTGCTTTCCGCGCGACTCGAGCCCGCGAATGCAGCCATATGCCATGGCATCGTTGGAGGCATAGATGGCAGTACAGGTCGGATCATCCGCCAGAGCCTGGCCGGCAGCATATCCGCTCTGTGCCGTCCAGTCGCCGCGCACGAGCTGCGGGGGCTCAATGCCATGCGCGCGCAATGTCTCGCGCCAGCCTTCCTCGCGCCGCATGCCCGAAAGCGAGCGCTCGGGGCATGAGATAAAGTGCACAGTCTTGTGCCCCCGCCCCAGCAAGTACTCGACAACTTGACGCGAGCAATCGAACTGGTCGTTATCGACCGTTGAACAGAGCGGGTGCTCCAGCATGGTAACGAGCACCGTCTGCATACCGGGCAGCGGCTCAAAAGTGCCAAAGTCTGCCGGCATGCGGTTCATGATCACGACCATGCCATCCACCGGCAGCGCGCTCATGCGTGACGATGCGCTCTCGAGGGTATACGGATGCCCGTCTACTTTAGTGAGGGTGATGGCATAGCCATGTTTGTCGGCCGCGGCGGCAAAGCCCTCCATACGGTCGAGGTTGCCGGTACCGGTAATGTTGAACATGGCGACGCCGACGGTCTTAAACTTACCGCGGCGCAGCGATCGACCGGCAAAGTTTGGGCGATACCCCAGCTCGCGCATGGCGGCGCGCACGCGTTCCGTGGTCTCGGGGCGCACGCTGGGCGAATCGTGCACGGTGCGCGAGACCGTCTGCTCCGAGACGCCCGCGAGACGCGCCACATCCTTAACGGATACCGATTTTTTAACAGCGGCCATAGGTCGATCTTTCTATGTCAACGATGCCATTGGTGGCACCTTGCGCAGTCATTTTTACCGCCTTCAAGTATATCCAACGCCTCCCCCACCATACGCTCACCACCCAAAACCTACCGTTCACCGACATTTTTGCTTCCCCGAACGGCTTTTGTCGACCAAATGTTAACGTTGCCATTATGCAAACACAGAGCCACCGGGCGGCTCAAACGTTTACGCATAAGGAATCGACGGTTCGCAGGCACAGGAACCACCGGTTCGCGTCTTTTTTTGTGTCGCAAAATGGCAACGTCAACATTTTGGCAACCGAACGCCAAAAGCTACCATCGTTGCTAACCCACCGACTCTTAGGAGCATTGCATGGAGCAACTCATCGCCACCATCGAAAAGGGCCAGCCCTTTTTCAACGCGATCGCCCGCAACAAGTACCTCAAGGCGATCCGCGACGGCTTTATCTCCGTCATCCCCATCATCATCTTCTCGTCCATCTTTTGCCTGGTAGCCTCGGTCCCCAACATCTGGGGTTTCTACTGGCCCGATGACATCAACAACGCCCTGTGGAAGTGCTACAACTACTCCATGGGCATCCTGGCCATCGCCTGCGCCGCCACCACGGCCAAGCACTTCGCCGACGCTCAGAACCGCGATCTGCCCAAGAACAACCAGATCAACTTCATCTCGTGCATGTGCGCGGCCATCATCGGCTTCTTGCTCCTTTCGAGCGACACCATCGCCACGGACGCCGCCAGCGGCTTCAACACCACCTACCTTGGTTCCAAGGGCCTGCTGACCGCTTTCATCGCTGCGTTTGTGACTGGCATCATCTACAAGTTCTTCATTAAGCGCAACATCACCGTCAAGATGCCCGAGCAGGTTCCGCCCAACATCTCGCAGACCTTCAAGGACATCATCCCCTTCTCCGTCTGCATCACCGTCTTTTGGGTTTTTGACATCGTCTTCCGCGCTGCTTTTGGCTTCTGCTTTGCCCAGGGTGTCATCCAGGTGTTCCAGCCCCTGTTCACCGCTGCCGATGGCTACATCGGCCTCGCTGTGATCTACGGCGCCATGAGCCTGTTCTGGTTCGTCGGCGTCCACGGCCCCTCGATCGTCGAGCCCGCCATCGCCGCCGCTCTCGTTGCCAACATGACCGACAACCTGGCCGCGTTCCAGGCTGGCCAGCACGCTTCCGCTGTCCTGACCCAGGGTGCCCAGTACTTCGTCGTCTGCATGGGCGGCACCGGCGCCACGCTCGTCCTGGTCTTTATGTTCTGCTTCCTGGCCAAGTCCCAGGAGATGCGCGCCGTCGGTAAGGCCGCCATCGTCCCCGTCTGCTTTGCCGTCAACGAGCCGCTGCTGTTCGCCGCGCCCATCGTGCTCAACCCCGTCTTCTTTGTCCCGTTTGTCTTTGCCCCGATCGCCAACATCTGGATCCTCAAGATCTTTATCGACTTCTTGGGCATGAACGGCTTTATGTACACGCTGCCTTGGACCGTCCCCGGCCCCATCGGCACCATCATGGGCCTGGGCTTCCAGCCGCTCGCCTTTGTGATGCTCGCCCTTATCCTGGTCGTCGACTTCGTTCTGTACTACCCGTTCTTCCGTGCCTACGACGCCCAGAAGTGCGCCGAGGAGGCCGAGATTTCCCAGGAGGAGCTCGCCGCCAAGAACGCCGAGAAGGCCGCCAAGCTCAACGATGCCTTCCAGGGCAAGGCTGACGCCAAGAGCGTTGCCGCCGGCGCTGCTGCCGAGGCCGTGAAGGCCGACGCTCCCGCCGCTGTCGCCACTGAGGCAACGACCGCCAGTGACCTCAACGGCAAGCGCGTGCTCGTGCTCTGCCAGGGTGGCGGCACCTCGGGCTTGCTCGCCAACGCGCTGGCCAAGGCCGCCAAAGAGCGCGGCATCAATCTTGAGACCGCTGCCGAGGCCTATGGCAACCACGTTGACATGCTTCCCGACTTTGACCTGGTCGTCCTGGCCCCGCAGGCCGCCAGCTACCTGGCCGACCTGCAGAAGGACTGCGAGCGCGTGGGCAACAAGTGCGTCGCCTGCCGCGGCAAGCAGTACATCGAGCTCTCCCAGAACGGCGATAAGTCTCTCGCCTTCGTAAGCGAGCAACTTTCGAAGTAAGTAACGCCCAAGGCCAGCCGACCATCCACAGCCGGCTGGCCCTTCGATTTAGACGATTGGATCATCATGTCCGTTAACCCTGCTAGCGTCACCAACCCGCCTGCGCAGTTTCCCGAGGACTTTGTCTTTGGCGGCGCCACTGCTGCCTACCAAGTAGAGGGCGAGACCCGCACTCACGGTAAGGGCAAGGTTGCCTGGGACGACTTCTTGGAGGCCCAGGGCCGTTTCTCCCCCGATCCCGCTTCGGACTTCTACAACCAGTACCCCGTCGATCTGGAACTGTGCGAGGAGTTTGGCATCAACGGCATTCGCCTCTCTATCGCCTGGAGCCGCATCTTCCCCAACGGTATCGGTGAGATTAACCCCGAGGGTGTCCAGTTCTATCACGATCTCTTCGCCGAATGCCACAAGCACCACGTTGAGCCGTTTGTCACGCTGCATCACTTCGATACGCCGCTTCCCCTCTTTGAGAAGGGCGACTTCCTCAACCGCGAGACCATCGACGCCTTTGTGGACTTTGCCACCTTCTGCTTTAAGGAGTACGCCGACGAGGTGACCTACTGGTTCACCTTTAACGAGATCTGGGCCGATGCCTCCAACACCTACATCGAGGGCACCTTCCCCGGTGGCGTCAAGGCGCATCTGGCCGAGGCCTTCCAGTGCGAGCACAACATGATGCTCGCCCACGCCAAGGCAGTACTGGCCTTCCACAACGGCGGTTTTAAGGGCAAGATCGGCGTCATTCAGTCGCTGGAGTTTAAGTATCCGCTCAACGAGAACGACCCCGCCGACATCAAAGCCGCCAACAACGAGCACGTGCTGCAAAACCAGTTCTTGCTCGACGCCACCTTCCGCGGCGACTACGCGCCCGACACCCTCGAGTGCGCCAACCGCCTGGCCGCCGTCTCGGGCGGTACCATCGAGATCCTAGACGAGGATCTGGAAATCATGCGCGAGGCCGCCCTCTACAACGACTACCTGGGCGTTAACAACTACCAGTGCCGTTTCTTGAAGGCTTACGATGGCGAGAACGACCTGCACCACAACGGTACGGGCGAGAAGGGCACCGGCCGCTGGCGCGTCAAGGGCATTGGCGAGCATGTGAACAAGCCTGGCATCCCCACCACCGACTGGGACTGGATCATCTATCCCGAGGGCCTGTTCGACCTGCTCGTCTACATTAAGCAGCGCTACCCCAACTACAAGCAGATTTTCATCACCGAGAACGGCATGGGCTACAAGGATCCCCACAAGGACGGTTTTGTGGACGACCAGCCGCGCATCGACTATATCGAGCAGCACCTGCGCTGGTTGCTCAAGGCCATGGAGGTGGGCGTCAACGTGGGCGGCTACTTCCTGTGGAGCCTGCAGGATCAGTTCTCCTGGACCAATGGCTACAACAAGCGTTACGGCTTCTTCTACGTTGACTTTGAAACCCAGAAGCGCACGCCCAAGGCAAGCGCATACTGGTATAAGCACGTGGCGCAGACCCGTCGTCTGGACTAGCGGCTGACGGGGTTACCCGCCCACATAACCTGTCCCCATTTCTCAGCCGGGGGCGGCACGTCACACGGCGCGCCGCCCCCGGCCTTTTTGTTTTTGGGCTGGTCGGGAGCCGTTTGTCTCGATCTGTAACATCTAGCCGAGTTTTTGGTCCTAGCTGTTACAGATTGAGACGAACAGGATTGCTCTTTCCGAAGAATCTAAATCTGTAACACGTAGCCCGCTTTTGACCGTCTACCTGTTACAAATCGAGACAAACGGAGTAGGACCTAACCCCGTATGTCCCTAACAGTCGAGCGTTCGACCAGCGTACTCGGCACATGAATCGCCTCGATAGACGAGCTCTCTCCAATCGCCGCCTCAAACGCAAGCTTACCGACACCGCGCAAATCAAATCGCAGCGTCGTCAGCCGATTGTGAGGAACAAGTCCCTCGAGTGCGTCGTCGATACCAACCACGCTCACGTCGTCGGGCACGGACAGGCCCGCGTTCTCGAGCGCGGCGATAACGCCCAGCGCCATCTGGTCATTTGCCGCAAGCACGGCAGTCGGCGCCTGCGACCCGCCGGCAAGCACCTCGGCCGCAATCCGCTCGCCCATGGCGTACCCACTGTCCGCACTCCAATCGCCACGCAGCATCGGAGCGGCATCGACATGAGCACGACCCAGCGTATCGCGCCAACCGGCCTCACGAAAACGCGAGGAAATCGAGTTTTCCGGACCCGCCACAAACCGCATATTCGAGTGACCATGTTCCAGCAGATAATTGGTCAACAGCTCGCACGAACCATACTGGTCGGAGTCGATCGTCGTGCAGCGCGGATGCGCATACATGGACAGGATGACCGTTCGCACTCCCGGCTGGGGAACAAACTCCTCAAAATCGGGAGCCATGCGGTTCATGTTGAGAATCATGCCGTCGACGGGTCGCTCGACCATGCGGCGCGAGGCATCGGCAAGTGTATAGGGCTTGTCGCCGCCCATCTCGATCATAGTGACGGCAAAATCGTGCTCGCGCGCCGCTTGCATGATACCCTCGAGCGTCGCCAGGTTACCGACACGTGTGATGTTGTACATGCACAGGCCAATAGAACGATACGACCCGCCGCGCAACGCCGCTCCAGCAAAATTGGGACGAAAGCCCAGCTCTTCCATGGCGGCCAGCACACGCTTGCGCGTCTTTTCCGTCACGTTGGGCATACCGTTGACCACGCGAGACACAGTCTGGCGGCTCACGCCAGCGAGCGCCGCAACCTCTGCCGCGCTCGCCGAATGACCATTCCTTGTCTGCTGAGCCATGCCTTCCACGCTAACCTGCTTCCCAACTATTCCCCGCGCCCATGGCGCATCGTACATACATCGATAACGTGCTCATGATACCCGAGCCATATACCACAACATGAAAACTTCTGTCAATCAAAACCGCTTACCGAACAAATACAACCGTTCGCGGCTGTTTGAAGTTGTTTTGTTTCTATACATCCCAGCCGGATGTTAACGTGCTTATTGTCAAATGTTCACGTGCTCATTTTGGTTCTAATCATTTTAAGATAGTGTTTATCGGGCTTTTTCACCGCTGAACGCTAACCAGGGAGCCTCCTGAGCGCAAACGCACAATATCGAACAGCGAGACGAGAGGGTGTATGCATATGTCTTTGCTAAACCGCGTACAGCAGCTGCCGAAGGGCTTTGTTTGGGGCGCCGCAACCGCCGCGTACCAAACGGAAGGTTCCACGAAGGTGGCAGGCAAGGGTAAGACCATGTGGGACGATTACCTTGTCGCCCAGGGTCGCTTTTTGCCCGACCCGGCCAGTGATTTCTACAACCGCTACGAGGAGGATATCCGCCTTTCTGCCGAGCATGGACTCAACGCCATCCGTGTGTCCATCGCCTGGACCCGCATCTTCCCCAACGGCGACGATGCCGAGCCCCTCGCCGAGGGCGTTAAGCACTACCACGAGCTGTTCGCCTGCTGCAAAAAGTATGGCGTCGAGCCCTATGTGTCCCTGCATCACTTTGACTCCCCCGCCGCCCTGTTCAACCAGGGCGACTGGCTCAACCGCAAGACCGTCGACGCCTATGTGCGCTATGCCGAGTTCTGCTTCCGCGAGTTCCGCGAGGTCAAGAATTGGTTCACCATCAACGAGCTCATCAGCCTCTCGCACTCCCAATACATCCAAGGCAACTTCCCGCCCAACCATCACTTTGATGTGACGAGCGGCATCCAGAGCCAGCACAACGAGCTCGTTGCCCACGCCCGCGCCGTCAACCTGTATAAGGATCTTGACGAGACCGAGCACCTGGGCGGACGCATTGGCATGGTCAACGTCCTGACGCCGGCATATCCTGCCACAGACTCGCCCGCCGACCAGCACGCCGCCGACCTGTACAACGCCTTCTACACCGACTTCATCATGGACGGCGCCTTCCTGGGTCACTACTCCGCGCGCACCCTCTCACTCATCAACGAGATTCTGCGTGCCAACAACGCCACGCTTACGGTTGAGGACAGCGACATGGAGGAGCTCGCCAAGGCGGCGCCCCGCAACGATATGTTCGGCCTCAACTACTATCAGTCGGCGTTTATCGCCGCCTACGATGGCGAGTCCACCAACAGCTTTAACGGCACCGGAGACAAGGGCACCTCGTGCTTTAAGTTTAAGGGCGTCGGGCAGCAGGTCGATATGCCGGGTATCCCCACCACCGACTGGGATTGGCTCATCTACCCGCAAGGCCTCTACGACACGCTCAAGCACATCAGCGCCACCTATCCCAACCTCCCCGTCATCTATATCACCGAAAACGGCCTGGGCCACAAGGACCCCGAGCCCGACGCAAACGGCATCGTCGCCGATCCCGAGCGCATCGACTTTGTCGACCAGCACATGGAGAAGGTGCTCCGGGCGCGCGCCGAGGGCGTCGACGTCCAGGGCTACTTTATCTGGAGCCTGCAGGACCAGTTCTCGTGGGCCAACGGCTATAACAAGCGCTACGGCCTGTTCTACATCGACTTCGACACGCAAAAACGCTACATCAAGCAGTCGGCACTCTGGTACAAGGAGCTCGCCGACACTATGGCGGACGCGCAGTAGCGCATCGCCTCGCTTTCCCCCGAGAGGGGAGCGGCCCTATGCGATACAAACCCAGCCGCTCCCCTCTCTCCCCCTGGGACCGACCCCGCCTGCACCCGGGCTTTTAGCAAGCGGGAGACCATATAGGTTTTCAACGTCCATGCCATTAAGATTTCATGCAAAGAGGAGCGTGAACTATGGAATCGATCGTTAAGTTCTTGGAGAAAGGTCAGCCGTACTTCGACAAGGTCTCTAAGAACATCTACCTTCAGGCCATTAAAGACGGCTTTTTGGCAGCAATGCCCATCATCCTGTCTTCTTCTGTCTTCCTGCTTATTTCGACCCTGCCGGGCGTTGTCGCCACGGTCGGCGGCTTTACGCTGCCCGACTGGTGGAACGTCGACGTCGTGAACTTCTGCAACAAGGTTTACAACTTCACGATGGGCGTCGTGGGCATCATGGTCGCCGGCACCACCGCAAGCGCGCTGACCGGCTCCAAGAACCGCCGCATGCCTGCCGGCAAGGCCATCAACGCCACGAGCACCATGGTCGCCGCCATGTGCGCTATGCTCATCTTGGCCGTTACCCAGACGAGTGCCAAGATCGACGGCGCCGATGTCTCGGTGTTCTTTACCGACAACATGGGCACCAAGGGCCTACTGAGCTCCTTTGTCGCCGCATTTGCCACGGTCAACATCTATGCCTTCTGCATTAAGCGAGACATCACCATCAAGCTGCCCAAAGAAGTCCCCGGCGCCATCGCCCAGAACTTCCGCGACATCTTCGCCTTCAGCTTCTCCATCCTGTTTGTCGCCGTCATCGACGTTATCTGCCGCACCTGCTTGGCCGTCCCGTTTGCCAACGTCATCTCCACGCTGGTGAGCCCGCTGTTCGCCGCTGCCGATTCCTTCGCCGGCCTCGCCCTCATCTGGTTCATGATCCCGCTGTTCTGGTTCATGGGCATCCACGGCCCCTCGGTCGTTAAGCCTGCCCTCAACGCCGCGCTGTTTGGCAACATCACCACCAACCTCGCCACGCTGCAGGCCGGCGGTCACCCCGCCCTCGCCCTGACCGAGAACTTCGGTAACTACATCGGCGAACTCGGCGGCACCGGCGCCACGTTCATTGTCCCGATCATCTTCCTGCTCTTTATGCGCTCCAAGCAGCTCAAGGCCGTCGGCAAAGCCTCTGTCGTACCCGTGATGTTCGCCGTCAACGAACCGCTGCTGTTCGCCGCGCCCATCATCCTCAACCCGTACTTCCTGATCCCGTTCCTGTTTGCCCCCGTGGCCAACGTCCTCATTGGTAAGTTCTTCATCGACTTTTTGGGCATGAACGGCTTTATCTATGCCATGCCGTGGGCACTCCCCGGACCGATCGGCACCTTCATCGACACCAACTTCCAGCCGATCTCTCTGGTCCTGGTTGTCGTCCTGCTGGTCGTTGACTTCTTAATCTACTACCCGTTCTGCAAGGCCTACGACAACGTCCTGTGCAAGCAGGAGGCCGAGACCCTGGCCGAAGAAGAGGCCGAGGAGACCAAGGCCGTCAAGACCGCTGCCGCCCCCGCCGTTGAGGCTCCTGTTGTCGAGACCGCTTCTGCCACTGAGGCCTCCGCAGCTCCGTCCGCCCTTAAGGGCAAGGATCTGAGGGTTCTGGTTCTGTGCGCTGGCGCCGGCACCTCTGCACTGCTCGCCAACGCGCTTAAGGAAGGCGCCGACGAGCTGGGCATCGACATTACCGCCAACGCCGGTGCCTACGGCAGCCACTACGCCATCATGGACCAGTACAACGTCATCGTCCTGGCTCCGCAGGTTCGCACCTATTACAACGAGATGAAGGCCGACACCGACCGCCTGGGCATCACGCTGCTGTCGCCCAAGGGCAAACAGTACATCGACCTCACTAAGGATCCCAAGGGTGCCGTCGCCTGGATCGAGGAAAACCTCAAGGCATAAGACGCTGACGCCACCTGCCGCTCGCAGACAAAAAATGGCCCGTGCATCGATGCGTGATGCGCGGGCCATTTTGTTTAGACCGCACCCGTCCTTCTGTTCATCTCAATCTGTAACATCTAGCCGAGTTTTTCGGTCCTAGCTGTTACAGATCGAGATGAACGCACAGACCAAGCCGAAAATCTCAATCTGTAACATGTAGACCGCTTTTGACCGCTTAGATGTTACAGATCGAGACAAACAGATGGGTCAATCCAATCAATCTAGATCTGTAACACCTGGCTGGTCATTTCACTCCTAACTGTTACAGATCGAGACAAAGATGATGGCTGGGTAGACAAAATCTCAGTCTATAACACCTAGTCGAGTTTTCGGGTCCCACCTGTTACAGATTTAGACGAGCAGGCCGAGCACGTCTACGCCCGCAGATCCCTTACGCTGGAACGCTCGACCAACACGCCCGAGACGAGCGTACGACTTCTGGAGCTCGGGGCTTCCAGACCTGCGACGACCTCGTTAAGCGCACGGATGCCCAGTTCGCGGTGGCGAAACTTCACCGACGTCAGAATCGAGTTGGGAATCGTCTTGTAGAGCTCATCGTCGAAGCCGATCACGGACACGTCGTCGGGCACACTGAGCCCTTTGTCACGTAGAGCCACCATCACGCCGTTTGCCATGCAGTCGTTAGCAGCGAGGACCGCCGTGCAATCGGGTTTATCGGCAAGCACAAGGCCCGCGGCATAGCCACTATCCGCATTCCAATCGCCTTGCAGAGGCTCGGGCGGCTCAATGCCACGCGCCTCGAGTGCCGCACGCCAACCTTTCATACGGCACTGGCTCGACAGCGACTCTTTCTTACCCGAAACGAAATACACGTTCTTGTGACCATGATCCAAGAAGTACTCGCACGCCATGCGCGCGCCGCCCTCTTGGTCGTCACTGACGGTTGAGCAGGTAGGATGTTCCATCGGCGTGATAATCACCGTCTTGAGGTCCTTCGGTGCCTCAAAGGTATCAAAGTCATCGACCATCTGGCGCAGGTTGAAGATCATGCCATCAACAGGCAGCTGCGACATCCTGCGCGCCGCTTCGGCAAGGGTCATCTTCTCCCCCGCGCGCTTCTTAATCATCGTGAGCGCAAAGCCGCGTTCTTCGGCGGCATCGGCGATACCGTCAATCATGTCCACGGCACCGCCCGACAAGTGGAACATCACCACGCCGATGCACCCGTAACGGCCCAACTTGAGTGAACGCGCGGCAAAGTTCGCCCGGAACCCGAGCACCTCCATTGCCGAATGAACCTTATCGCGTGTCGACTCTCGCACGCTATCGGGCTCGTTGATCACACGCGACACCGTCTTGAGAGAAACGCCCGCGGCAATCGCCACATCGTTCATCGAGACGTTTTTTTTGTCCATCGTTGCCACTGCTTCTCCACTCGGTTCTCTATCGCTTGTTTTTTGCGTTCTAGCATACACTACCTGCCCGACTGACAAATCAACCGTTTACCGGACAATATCGACCACTCACCCGTATATCCTTGTTGCTCTTTCAAAAATGTCTTACGTTGTCATTAACGAAATGACAACGTTGTCATTTCGCAATGCCTTCCTTAAGCAGGAAGGTTTCCGGGCAGTCCTGACCATCCATCGACGACCAGTTCCATCCACATGCATCGCGCATCAAGTAGCAAAGGAGCTCTATGGACGCCATCGTAAAGATGCTCGAAAAGCATCAACCGTTCTTTGAGAAGATCTCGAGGAACATATACCTCCAGGCCATCAAGGACGGATTCCTTGGGTGCATGCCCATTGTCCTCACCTCTTCGATCTTTCTGCTCATTGCCACCCTTCCCGGCGTAGTCGGTGTCACGCTGCCCCAGCCGCTCATCGACTGGTGCAACAAGCTCTACAACTTCACCATGGGCGTCATGGGCATCATGGTTGCCGGCACCACTGCCAAGAACTTCACGGCCTCCATGAACCGTCGCATGCCCGCCGGCAAAGTGCTCAACGACGGTTCCACCATGGTGGCCGCCCAGTGCAGCATGCTGCTGCTCGCAGTCACGCAGTTCACCACCAAGTTCAACGGCTCCGAACTTTCGGTCTTCGATTGCACCAGCATGGGTACGCGCGGTCTGTTCTCGGCCTACATCGCCGCGTTCATTACCGTGTGGGTCTACAAATTCTGCGTCTCGCGCGATCTGACCATCAAGCTGCCCAAGGAGGTCCCGGGCGCCATCGCTCAGAACTTCCGCGACATCATCCCCTTTGGCGGCGCCGTCATCATCTGCGGCATCATCGATGTCGTCGTGCGTAACCTCATGGGCGTTCCGTTCTCCGAGCTCCTTATCAAACTGCTCTCCCCGCTCTTTACCGCTGCAGAAACCTATCCTGGCCTTATCCTTATCCAGGCAGCCACCGCGTTCTTCTGGTTCATCGGCGTCCACGGCCCCTCGATCGTCCAGCCGGGCATCGACCCCATCCGTCTTGCCAACTAGGCCGAAAACCTGCAGGTTCTGCTGGCAGGCGGCCACCCCGCCCACTCCCTCACCTTTAACATGTCGCTCGTGGGTGAATTCGGCGGCACCGGCGCCACGTTCATCGTGCCGCTTCTGCTGATTCTCTTTATGAAGTCCAAGCAGCTCAAAGCCGTCGGTAAGGCCTCGATTGTTCCTGTTGCCTTCGCCGTCAACGAACCGCTGCTCTTTGGCGCGCCGATGATCCTTAACCCCTACATGCTCATCCCCTTTGTTGCCGCCGGCTGCGTCAACGTGAGTGTTGCCAAGTTCTTTATCGATAACGTGGGCATGAATGGCTTCTCCTTCGTGGTGCCTTGGGCCACCCCCGCCCCCATCGGCATTTTCATCACCACGAACTTTCAGCTTATTGCCCTGGTATTTGTCGCGATCATCATCTTACTGGACGCCATCATCTACCTGCCGTTCTTGAAGGCATACGATAAGCTGCTCTGCGACCAGGAGGCCGAGCGCGCCGCCGAGCTGGGTCTCGAGTCCAACGGTTCCGCTGCCATTGCCGCCAACGCCTCTGCGCCCGCTGTCGAGCAGACTACCGCTTCCGCCGAGACGACCGTTGTCGCCGCCGACAGCAAGCCTGTCGCCGATCAGCCCGAGCCCGCCACCGACGCATCCGCTAAGAAGGACGTCGATGGCCTGAAGGTCCTCGTCCTGTGCGCCGGCGCCGGCACCTCTGCCATGCTTGCCAACGCCATCAAGGAAGGTGCTGCGCAGACCGGAGAGAACATCGCTTCCTCCGCAGGCGCCTATGGTCAGCACACTGCCATCATGGATCAGTACGACGTCATCGTGCTCGCCCCGCAGGTTCGTAGCTACTACAACGACATGAAGGCCGACACCGATCGTCTGGGCATTAAGCTGCTCGCCCCGCGCGGTAAGGAATATATCGACCTTACTCGCGACCCCGCTGGCGCCATTAAGTGGCTCCGCGAGAACCTCGACTAGTTCCTCCCTCTGTTGGTGCCCGGACCCCCAGTTTGGGCACCTCTCCCTATTCGTATCCCACAGAAAGGATGACTCATGACCAACCCCATGCAGTTCCCCGACGGCTTTGTGTTTGGCGGCGCCACCGCCGCTTACCAGGTTGAGGGCGAGACCCGCACGCACGGCAAGGGCAAAGTGCCCTGGGACGATTTCCTGGCTGCTCAGGGTCGCTTCTCCCCCGACCCCGCAAGCGATTTCTACAACAAGTATCCGGTCGATATCGACCTGTGCCAGCGCTTCGGCATCAACGGCATTCGCGTCTCCATCGCTTGGAGCCGCATCTTCCCCAACGGCACTGGTGAGATTAACCCCGAGGGCGTCTCTTTCTATCACGAGCTTTTCGCCACCTGCAACAAAGCCGGCGTTATCCCCTATGTCACGCTCGATCACTTCGATACGCCCGAGGCCTTCTACCAGGACGGTGGCGAGGGATTCCTGACGCGCACGACGATCGACGCCTTTGTCGAGTACGCCAAGTTCTGCTTTGCCGAGTTTACCGAGGTCAAGCACTGGTTTACCTTTAACGAGATTCCCGCAACCGCCGAGGGCAGCTTTATCGTTGGCAACTGGCCGCACGGCGAGAAGTACCGCCTGGACAAGGCCTTCCAGCTCATGCACAACATGATGGTGGCCCACGCCAAGGCTGTCGTCGCCTTCCATGAGGGCGGCTTTGAGGGCGAGATTGGCATTGTCCAGAACCTGGAGCCCAAGTATCCCCTCGACCCCAACAATGCCGCCGACTGCGAGGCAGCTCGCATGGCCGACGTCATCAACAACCGCTGGGTACTCGACGCCACCTTCCGCGGCCACTATGCAGCCGACACCATGGAGGCTGCGACCAAGCTGGCCCATATCGCCGGCGGCGAGCTCGACGTCCGCGACGAGGACATCGCCGCGCTGACCGCCGCGCTCCCCTACAACGATTGCCTGGGCGTCAACACCTACAAGTGCCAGTTCCTGCGTGCCGCCGAGGGCGAAAACGACATCAACCACAATGGCACCGGCGACAAGGGCTCCTCGCGCTGGTTCCTCAAGGGCGTGGGCGAGTCATGCGTGCGCGAAGGCGTACCCACCACCGATTGGGACTGGATTATCTATCCCGAGGGCCTGTACGATCTGCTGCTCCGCATTAAGAACGATTACCCCAACTACAAGAAGATTTACATCACTGAAAACGGTCTCGGATACAAAGATGAGTTTGTA
>CATZKS010000043.1 GCA_958421035.1 uncultured Collinsella sp.
GTCTCGTCCAACCACGACTTTACCTGGGTCTACCCCCTGTGCATCCTGCTCGAGTGGGCCATCATCACCACGCTCATGGTCGGCCTGTTCTTCCTGTTCCAGCGCCACGGCGCAGCTCCCGCGGTCCTGGCCTTTGCCCTCTTTGTCCTGGGCATTGCCGAGTTCTTCGTCATCACGTTTAAATCCATGCCCATCCAGCCGGGCGACCTTTCGGCCATCTCCACCGCCGCCGCGGTCGCCGGCACCGGCTACACCTTCTCGATCTCACTGTTCTGCGTGCTGTCCATGGGCTTTACCGCCATCGCCATGCTGCTATGCGAGTACGCCGGCCTGGTGGCACCACACCGTCAGAAGGGCGCCGCCAACGCCAAGCGCATGCTGCTCACCAACCTGCTCGTCGCCGTGCTGTGCCTGGGCGGCGTGACCGCACACGTCACGCTCATCGACTACTACAACACCCTTGGCATCACCGTCTACACCTGGCGCCCGCTCGAGAGCTACTGGCGCGAGGGCTACCTGCCCGCTTTCATTAGCGCAGCGCAGTCCATCAAGCCGCCCAAACCCGCCGACTACTCCGTCGACGATGCCAAGGCAACGCTCAAAAAGTACGCCAAGGCCTACGACAAGTCCGACGCCGCCAAGAGTGACGAGCGCACCGCCGCAAAGGAGCAGTTCGATAGCGAGAAGCCCACGGTCATCGCCATCATGAACGAGACCTTCTCGGATCTTTCGATCTACCAGAACATGCGCGCCGGCTACGAAGGCCCGCAGTACTTTAAGAACCTGTCCAACTGCCTCAGCCGCGGCAAGCTCTACGTGAGCGCCTACGGCGGCGGCACCGCCAATACCGAGTTTGAGTTTATGACCGGCAACTCCATGGCCAACCTGGGCTCGGGCGTGTACCCCTACACCATCTACAACATGGAAACGACCGGGAATCTGGCAGAGCAGTTCAAGTCGCTCGGCTATTCCACCACCGCCATGCACCCCAACCACGCGACCAACTGGAACCGCGAGAACGTGTACAAGGACTTTGGCTTTGACCAGTTCCTGTCCATCAACGACTTCCAGGGAGCCGACACCCTGCGCGGTATGGTGACCGACCAGGCGACCTACGACAAGATTCTTGAGCTGCTCGACCAGAACGCCGATCCGCAGTTTATCTTCGACGTGACCATGCAGAACCACTCGGGCTACGATACGGGTCTGATGCCGGTCGACAAGCAGATGCACCTGAACATCGACACGACCGACCTGGACACCAAGACCGTCGAGGACGGCACGCTCTCCGATGTCGATGAGTATGTCTCGTGCATCGAGCAGTCCGATCAGGCGCTGCGCTACTTCCTCAACGCCTTGAGCAAGCTCGACCGCAAGGTGGTCGTGGTGTTCTGGGGCGACCATCAGCCGTTCTTCCCGTCCAAGTTCAACGACAAGTGGTTTACCGGCGAGGACGATGCCACGCACCAGGAACGTCTGTGGCAGACCGACTACATCATTTGGGCTAACTACGACGTTGCCGGTTGCGACCAAACGAGTGAGGTCAACGATCTGTCCACCAACTACCTGTCCACCCAGCTGATGCAGCTGATCGGTGCACCGCTGACCGACTACCAGAAAGCGCACATGACGCTGCGCGAGTCGCTGCCCGCCATCAACTCGGTGGGCTACGAGGACGCCAGCCTGCGCTGGGCGCTCTCCTCCAACGTCACCGGTGACGACGCCGCCGCCGCAGCCGCCACCAAGGCGCGCGAGGATTACGCCAAGATGCAGTACTACGAGATGTTCCGCGATGGCAAGAACGTCTATACGGAGCACTTCCAGACCGAGGCCAACGAGACCGACCCCAACCTGGCACCGGGTACGACCAAGATCAAGTAGCGGGTCGCTCATAACTGAAACGTCTGTCCGGGCGGAGGTATGTAAGGTTCCCTGCTCGGACAGTCCTGCGCAAGACGGAGGCCACATTAAGTGGCCTCCTTTGCGTGCGGAACTCGCGATGAACCTTACATACCTCAGCCCGGACAGACGCCTTGTTGTTGGAGCACGGCTTGTCATGGGGGTATCCGCTGAACATATATAAGTCGAAGGCCACGTTATGTGGCCTTCTTTGTTTGCGGAAAGTGTGTCCCGGAATTCTTGTCTGGAATGGGATGCAGTTTCCGCTTGGGACCCGATTGGGAAAGTGTGTCCCACTATTCAGCTGGATTCCGGGATGTATTTTCCGGTTGAGGCTCGTTGGGAAAGTGCGTCCCACTTTGGGGGCTGATTCTGGGACGTGGTTTCCGGTTGGCTCTCATTGGGAAAGTTCATCCCATTTCTCGGCCTAATTATGGGACGCAGTTTCCCGTTGAGGACCCTTTGGGAAAGTGCGTCCCGGTCTGGGCGCTCAAACTGGGATGGATTTTCCGGATGAGGGCTTGACGGAAAATGTGTCCCGTTCCGGGCGCTAATTGTGGGATGCAGTTTCCGCTTGCGGAGTCTCCACTCAACAGAAAACCCGGGTGGCCTGTTTTTTGGCTACCCGGGTTTTTGGGTTGTCGATATGTTCGACTGGCTACTAGTGGGTCTTGCGGCGCTTGATCAGCATGATGAGGGCTATCACTACGAGCGTTGCTCCCGCTGCTGCTGCGGTGGCGACTAGGGCGAATGTTTGGTCGCCGGTGTTTGCGAGGTCCTTCGCTGTGGTCGTAGTCTTGACCTTGGTGTCGGTCTTAGCTCCGTTGTCGGACTTGGGCTTGTCCGGGTTCGTCGGGGTCTCAGGAGTCTCGGGGTCCTTTGAGCCTTCGGAATCGGTTGGGCCGGCGGTGTTCACCAGGGTATGGTCCAGGAACTTCTTGGCGCCCGCGCTTGCCTGCGAGAACAGGCGGCGTGTGCGGATCGGAGCGGCGTTCACCGTCTCAGGAGCCTTCTCCTCGGCCGCGATGTTCACCAGTGTCACACCGGTATCGAGGCCGACGTTGTTGTATCCCACGTGGCAGTAGTACTGCGCGCCGTCATCGTTTGTAGTCAGGTCAAGCTCAAGCGTTGAGGCCGTTCCGGCTGGGAGGTTGCCATCGGCACCCACGCGCTGGAACGCGGTCTCGCCACGGCCCTTGCGGTACCAGATATATGACGGCGCCAGCTCCGTTTCACTGCCGTCGGCATTGCGCTGCGTCACATGGCCGATCGCCGAGAGTGTCAGCTTGTCTCCCGCCGAGCACTCGACCGAAGAGTCATACTCGAGGGCCGACCTCTCCGCTGTATCCGCCGCAGGTCCGCTCACGGTCATCGTCATGCCATCGGGCATGGTCTTGACCGTGATGATCGCCGAGCGAATACCCGTTTCGGCCGTTGAATCATTCTTAACGGCGGCGATGGCGAATCGATACTCCGTATTCGGCAACAGCCCATCCCACTTAAGCGAGGTCTGCGTGTTGTCGGCAATCTTCCAGCTATTGACGACCGCATCCGCCGCATTGCTCTGCAGCATGCCCACGCCGTAGCTAAAGCCACTCTTGTTTGCGAGTGCATCGTCCCAGCTAAACGTAACGCTGGTCGAATCGACGGCGTTTGCCGTAAAGCCCGTCACAGCCGGCGCGTCGGGCATCTCGACGTCCTTAACGTCATAGCCCACGATCCAGAACTGGTCGGTGTCCTTGGTGCCGAGCTTGTCGCCCGAGTCTGCCTCGAACTTGTCGACATCCACCGCGTTGACGCCCAGACGCCACACAAAACCGTACTTGCCCTGCGCGGCCTCGGGCAGGTTGTCGACGGTGCCGCCGTATTCGGTCGATTCACTCGAGGAGTTACCCGTAGTAAAGCCGGCGTTGGCACCAAAGCACAGGCCGCCAAACAACTCGTGCTTTGCGAGCTTCGCGCCCATGACAACGCTGCCGTTCAGCGTCAAGCCGAGCTCGAGCTCCTGCTCCTTGCCCTCCTCGACTTCGATGGTCTGCTCAATGCTCGCCCCCGACTGCGCGGCGGCGCCGTTAAACCCATCGTGCGTGTAGGCGCGCGTTACGCCAGGCTTGCCCAGGCCAAAGGAATCCCCAACGGGAGTCTCGCCGTTGAGCGTCGTTTGATAGGTTCCGGGTTCTCCCGACCGGTTGGTCAAAAAGTAGCTGAGCGGCGTCATATTGTGCTGTTTGGCAATGCGGTCATAGGCCTCGACATTAACGACCGAGGTCTGCGCGCCGAGCGACACGGGCGCCGCCATCACGCCCTTGCCACCAGTTTCCTCATTTTCGATCTCATACTCGTAATAGACCATCGGAATCGTGTAGAGCACGGCCTTGTCACCCTCGCCGGCATGCGACTCATAGCTTACGCTTGCGCTGACCGTGCGCTCGCTCCGGTAGTCATAGCATCCCTCGGCGGCAAAATCGACTGAAGCATTCATCGCGACCAGGGGCGGACCGGTCTGCACCTCGACGGCAACGCCCAACTCGGCGCCAATGGTATAGCCCTGGGATGTCCCCGTGCCCTTTTCCTCTCCGTATGACGTGCCGCCCAACACCAGATAGCCGTATGCCTGCTCCAGATCCTCAACATAGGGCGCATCCTGCAGCACGGCAAGCACGCGCGGGTTGGTATAGACCTTGTAGCGGTCCTTGTACGTGATCTTGACGCTGTCGTTGTCGACATCGGGCAGCGCGAGCGAGATAAATGTGCCGTAGGTAGTGCCGCGACGGTTGCTCTCGCTAATCACCTGCTCCTCGCCGCGGCGCACCTTTCCGTTCTCGTCGAGCGAAAAATGCGAGGCGGTCATCCAATAGTAGTCATCGTTCTTGCGCAGGTCCTCGTCGCGGTGCTTGCCCACCACGGCGATAAAGCTCTCGTTATAGCGGTCCGAACCCGAGACGCTGCCCGCCTTGACGTCGCTGATCCACACCTGCTCTATACCCTTGTGGTCATGCTTGTTGCTGCTGTTGTATTGCTGACCGCTCATGCTCATGGTTCCGACCATGGACCCCAAGCCCTGAGCCCCGCTCTGTGCCGTGTTGCAGGCAAAGTCGCGGAACACATCGCCGCCCACGAGCACCTCGTCGACCGCCAGCTGCTCGGACAGGCCGTCAAGGTTGGCAGTGGCAAGGGCAATAGGCGCCAAGGTGCACGGATAGCGCTTATCCTGAGCGCTATCCTTCCATGCGCTGTTGGGCACATGCATCAGCCCATAGGAGGCGAGGAGCCCGTCTCTGTATTCCTTACAATCGGAAAGCTTGAACTCGCCAGACTCCGAGTCAAAATACGCGTAGCGGTACAGCGCGCCGTACAGCCCCTTGCTGCCGTCAGAAGCGCCGTAATCAAAAGCGCTGCGTTGCCAGTCATAGCCCGCAAGAATAAGGCCCGTGACGGTTTCACCCGTCTTCTTTCCTTCTTCATCGTAGGCGGCAAACGTGCCGAACGTCGCATTCGCAGCGACCATGGTCTTGCCGTTCGCGGAGAGGGAGATTGCGCCCGCGTCGCCCAGAGCATCGACATGGACGAGCGCACCCTTGGATGCATCCCACGAAAACAGCTCGCAATGCGTCGACTTATCAATATTCTTCTTGCCGTAGGGTGCCGAGACCACGATGGCGAGGTCATCGCAAAAATCGCGATCGAGGTCGCCGGCCGCTAGCGAAACGACAGGAGCTGACTGAAGCTGCGTCCAGGAGTCGTTCCCGCCCTTGTTGTGCGTGGTGTAGTCCGCGGCGTTACCGGCATCGATCTTGACGACGCTTTGCTTCCAGTTGCCGCCCTCCAAGTCATACATGTCGACTACAGCCTTGCGCACGCCGTTCTCGTCGACATAGCAGCCCGCGTAGACAAAAAGCTCGTCGACGCCGTCGCCATCGACATCGCCCGCCTCGACATCAAAGACGGCGTCGTGCTCTTGCAGGTAACCGGCATCCAGGTACTTAAAACGGCCTTCGTACATCATATTAGTGTTGACCGTCACCGGCAGGTGTGTGTCGAGAGTGCGCGTACGCCCGTTGCTAAACGAGTAGAGGACCAGCTCAACCTTTCCGGCGTATGACTTGCCGTCAATCGTCGTGGAGGAACTGTCGCCGTAGGCACGGAGCTCGGCAACGCGGCTCTTTTTGCCAGTGCTGGCGTCGCTGCAGAACTCAACACTCGTGGCGTGAATGCCCGAGAAACCGTTGTTGTCGTTGGCGAGTACTGTTGAGGACTCATTGTTGCTTAGGTACGACCAGGTGCCGCCACCGTAGTCGCTATGCTTGTAGAGATCGCTGTTCGTATCGAAGTTGTTGACGTTTTGCCAGAACTTTGCGGCGCCCCACACACTTCCATAGCCATCGGTGAGTTTGCTGCTGCCGCCAATGTCACCGCGCTCGACGTTCTCGAGCTTGTCGCGCAGAGTGTAGCGATTGCCATGGCTACCGTTAGCTGCCATATAGACCTCGCTGCGCGTGGCAAACGTCGTGGGGGTATCAGTGGAATAGGGGCCAACGGTATCGGCCGGAATGTCCTCGCTCGTGCCCAGACCCAGGGCTTGATAATCCTGCTCGGTCATATCGGTGATTGCGGGCGCGTCTGCCGCCTGGGCAACCTGGGGCGTGGCCGTGAAGCAGGCGACGCTCGTGGCGATCAACGCAGCAAGCGCCGCCGTCCCAACAAGCGGGATTTTCGACAGCCTACGGATACGGGGGTGTGGAACGTACACGAGGGGCCTCGCTTTATTCGAGTGGAGTGGACTCATTTTTGCAAATGATACATCCGATGCCCGATATCACGTGTCTCATTTTCGCCAACGGCGTGTCTCATTTTTGAGAATCCGAGATGCCGCGGAAATCTTATCCCAGCTCAAAGGCCATTTCTGGGATGTATTTTCCGTCGAGTGCCTCATCGGGAAACTGCATCCCATTTCAAGCGTGGGACTGCGGACGATTTCCTGGACCGCTAAATCGCGGCCATCCCCAGCGACGACCGGTAGTCGTCCGGCGTCGCGCCACCGAGCGCGTCGCTTGCCCGCTCGGAGTTGAAGCGCCCTATCCACGCGCCGAGGGCCTCGATGAACTCCCCGGGCGACCAGCCGGACCAGTCCCTCCCGTGGAAGAACTCCTTCTTGAGCAGGCCGAAGAAGCCCTCCATCGCGGCGTTGTCCGGGCTGCAGCCCTTGGCCGACATGCTCCTGACCAGGCCGTTCCGCTCGCATATCGATATCCAGCCCGGCCAGCGGTAGTGCACGCCGCGGTCGGAGTGGATCACGGGGCGCTCGCCGGGCGCCAGCCGGGAGCACGCGTCCGACAGCGTCGAGTTCGCGAGGTCGGCGTCCGGGTGCTCGCCCGCCCGCCAGGCGACGACCGAGGAGTCGAAGCAGTCCCTGATGGCGGACAGGTACACCTTGCGGCCCGTCGGCAGCCTGAACTCGGTTATGTCGGTGAGCCACAGGAAGTTCGGCAGGGCCGAGCGGAAGTCGCGGCGCACGAGGTTCGGCGGGGCGGGGGTCACCTCGCCGCCGTAGGAGCTGTAGGCGCCGGCCCTCCTCCTCATCCACCTCGGGACGAGCCCCTCCTCGCGCATGATGCGCCGGACGACCTTCTCGGAGACGCGCACGGGGTCGTCGAGCTCGCGGAGCCTGCGCACCACGAACCTGTAGCCGCGCGCGCCGTCGCCGTCCTCCAGGAACACCCGCCGCACGACGTCCCTCAGCGGCGCCAGGCGGTCCGGCCTGGCGATCGCGCGGCGCTGGTAGTCATAGGAGCTCCTCGATATCCTCAAGAAGCCGGTGAGTTCTCTCAAGGACCACTTCCCCGCAGGCCTCAGGCGGTCTATCACCAGGGTCTTCTCCCTGTTCGACATCCCGTCGAGGCTCTCGGCTTTTAAAACGTCCTGCACCGCCCTCAGCACCGCGTTCTCGAGCCTGAGCCGCTCGATCAGGGCGTCCTTGTCCTCCGGGTCGATGTCGGGGTAGTCGGGGCCGTCCCCGACGAGTCGCGGCAGGTCCATTCCTCCACCGGCCCTTCCCGCGGGCTTGCGCACGTCCCTGATCCAGCGCCAGACGGACGTCTTGCCGGGCCCGCCGAGTATCTCGGTTATCTCCATGACGGTGAGCCCGGCGCCGCGAAGCGCCCTGGCCCTCTCCACCATTCTCCTACTGTATGCCATGCGGACTCCGTTCCGGACCTCAACGGTCCAACTTTTTGTCCGCAGTCCCGACCCTCAACGGGAAACTACGTCCCATTCCAAAGGCAAATTCCGGGACGCATTTTTCGAAAGCCTGCCCATCCGGAAAGCCCGTCCCACTTTGGACGCATCCGGGCACGGAACCATCGACCTATCAGGCCTCCCATCAATAAAGAGGCGTCCTCCCGGACGGCGGGGCACGAAGTTCATCGCGAGTTCCGCACGCAAAGAAGGCCACTTAATGTGGCCTTCGTCTTGCGCAGGACTGTAGAGCAGGGAACTTCGTGCCCCGACGCCCGGGAGGACGTTTCATTTAGAAAGATGGACCGACCGCCGTCAGCGATGGGAGCTACTCCCCCAGCACGGCCTTTTTGGCGGCTGCAGCCATGTTGTCCAGATCTTCCTTGGTGGGGTGATCCTTTGCGGCGACCCAGTTATCGAGCAGCATCTTAAAGCGGACATTGTCGGGATCTTGCTCGAGCATGGCCTCGTAGCGCTGCTTGACCGCGGGACCCATCTTGCCCTGGCACATTGCCCAACCCACAAGCTCGGCATCCTCGGCCAAATTGAAGGTCACGCGATTGATAATCTGCTGATAATAGCTCTGGTCGGCGCCAAAACCGCAGGTACCAAAGAGGAAAACGCGCTTGCCGTGCAAGGCGGAGAGCAACGCCGCGACCGAAGGCGTGCACGCGCCCTTGTCGCACCAAAAACCGACAAGCACCGTGTCGGCCGCGCAGGCGCCCTGCGCCTCGAGCGCAACCTGATTTGCATCCGCATCGTCGCTCAACGCCGCGGCGTGGACAAACTCGACGCCTGCAGCCTGCAGGGCACGCTTGATTGCGCCCGAAACCATCCTGGTATTACCGCTCTTGCTGTTGACCACCAAAGAGCATGTCATAGTCACGTTGCTCGTTTCCCCCAAAACTAAAGCCACTAATGCAATTTATTAGATGAATATCTTAGTACTAACGTGACAGATGTAAACCACCGTCTGTCGATTGATTCATTTGCCCCATGGGCTTGCTCACTGGGCGAATTGGCTGCGGTAGAGTTCGGCGTAGAAGCCGCCTGCCGCCAGCAGCTCGTCGTGCGTGCCACGCTCGATAATCTGGCCGTCGCGCATGACCAGAATGCAGTCGGCGTTGCGGATCGTCGACAGGCGGTGTGCCACGACAAAGCTTGTGCGACCGGCCATGAGCTCGTCGAATGCCGCCTGCACCTGCAGCTCGGTGCGCGTGTCGATACTCGAGGTCGCCTCGTCCAGCAGCAAGATGGCCGGATCGGTGAGCATAACGCGCGCGATGCACAGCAACTGCTTTTGGCCCTGGCTAAACGTACCGCCGTCCTCGCCGATGACCGTATCGTAGCCGCCTGGCAGCTGCACGATAAACTTGTGCGCATGCGCGCGCTTGGCCGCCTCGATAACCTGCTCGCGCGTGGCGCTTGGGCAACCGTAAGCGATATTGTCCGCCACCGTGCCCTCGAACAGCCAGGTGTCCTGCAGCACCATGCCAAAGGCCCGGCGCAGGCTTGCGCGCGTGTAGTCACGCGAAGCCTTGCCATCGACCGCGATGCGGCCGGCATCGATATCGTAAAAGCGCAACAGCAGGTTGATGAGCGTCGTCTTTCCGCAGCCCGTGGGGCCGACCAGGGCAAAGCGCATGCCGGGCTTGGCCTCGATGCAGATATCCTGCAGCAGCTTACGATCGGGCACATAGCTAAAGTCCACATGCTCAAAGGCAACCTCGCCCTGCGGGGCGGCAAGCTCTACAGCGTCCGACGCGTCGGGCTCCTGCTCGCGCGCATCGAGCAGCGCAAACATGCGGCGCGCCGAGGCATACGCGGTCTGGATCTGCGTAATAACGTTGGTGACCTCGTTGAACGGCTTGGTGTACTGGTTGGCATAGGACAGGAAGATCTGTACGCCGCCCACCGTAAGCGCCGTGGGCACGCCCGTGATCACGCCCACGCAACCGATCACAGCGACCACGGCATAGATGATGTTATTGATAAAGCGCGTGCCGGGGTTGGAGAGCGAACCCATAAACTGTGCACGTTCACCTGCCGTATAGAGCTCGGCGTTGAGCGCGTCGAAGCGCGCTTGGGCGTTCGGGCCGTAGGCAAACGCATCAACCAGCTTTTGTTCGCCCACATACTCCTCGATATGACCACCCAGTTGACCCTGAATACGCTGCTGGGCCGTAAAGCTCTTGTTGGAAAGCTTGGCGATGGCGCCGGCGGCAAAAATGGAAAGCGGCGTGACGAGCACCACCACAAGCGTCATGGTCAGGTTAATGGAGAGCATAAACGCGAGCGTGCCAACGATGGTGATAACGCCGGTGAAAAGCTGGGTAAAGCCCTGTAGCAGACCGTCGCCCACCTGGTCGACGTCGTTGACCACGCGGCTCATAAGGTCGCCGTGGGCGTGGCTGTCGATAAAGCTGAGCGGCATGCGGCTGAGCTTGTCGCTCGCCTCCACGCGCATGTCGCGCACCGTCTCGTAGGACAGGCGGTTGACGCAATAGCCCTGCAGCCACTGGAAGGCCGCGGCGCCTACCACGACGAGCGCGAGTTTGGTGACAAGCGGCAGTAGCGCGTCGAAGTCCACCTGGCCCGCGGCAGCGATCAGGTCGATGCCCTCGCCGATGAGGATGGGCGTATAGAGTTGCAAAATTACCGAGATGGCGGCGCTCACAAACGACGCAACAAACGAAATGCGATGCGGACGAACGTAGCCCAGCAAGCGGCGGGTCACCGCACCCACGGGATAGCGCTCGGGATCGCCGGGCTGGCGCGGACCGTCGCCCAGGTCGTTGAGGTTATCGTTACCGGACACGTTGGCCGTCATCGTGGCGACCGAACCGGAGGAAGTGTACGGATTCATTTAGCATCCCTCCTTTGCGCAGACGGATGCGGGGGCGGTCGGAGCGGACGCGGGCGTCGTGCTCCCCTGCTGGCCCTCGAGCTCCTCGCGGCGCAGCTGCGACTGACAAATCTCGCGATAGAGCTGGCAGGTCGCGTACAGCTCGTCATGCGTGCCCAGGCCCGCAACCGAGCCGTGGTCGAGTACGCAGATCATGTCGGCATCGCGAACGGTCGAGACACGTTGGCTCACGATGACGGTCGTGAGCGGCAGCCCGCCCTCGGCGGCACCGCGCACACTGCGCTCGCGGATGGCATGGCGAAGCGCCGCGTCGGTCTTAAAGTCGAGCGCCGAGGCGGAATCGTCCATGATCAATATCTGAGGCGAGCCCACCAGGGCGCGCGCGATGGTCAGGCGCTGGCGTTGGCCACCGCTGAAGTTCTTGCCGCCCGCCTCGACCGGGGCATCGAGCCCCTGCGGCTTGTTGCGCACGAACTCGCTCGCCTGCGCCATGTCGAGCGCCGCCCAGAGTTCCTCGTCGGTTGCCGCCTCATCGCGCCAGGTCAGGTTGCTGCGGATGGTGCCGCTCACCAGCGACGCGCGCTGCGGAACGGTCGCGACCACACGGCGCAGCTGGTCGAGCGGCCAGGTGCGCACGTCGGCACCCATCACGCTCACGCTGCCGGTGCTCGCATCGTACAGGCGCGGGATAAGCGAGACGAGTGTGGACTTGCCGCTACCCGTGCCACCGATAATGCCGAGCGTTTTGCCCATCGGCAATTCCAGGGTCACATCGCTCACGGCATTTGCCGCGCCCGCGCCAAACGAAAAGCTCGCATGGCTCAAGCTCAGCGCGGGGACCGGAACAGCGCCACCTGCCAGTTCGCTCGGCTTGGGCAGCGCAACCGACTGATTGCCCTCGTCGGTGATGCTCGGCTCGCAGTTGAGCACCTCGTTGATACGCGAAGCACTCGCGCTCGCCTTGGTAAAGACCACGACCAGGTTGGCGACGTACACGATGGAGGTCAGGGTCTGCGTCATGTAGTTCACAAACGCCATGACCTGGCCCTGCGTAAGCTCGCCCACGTTGACCTGGATGCCGCCCACCCACAGGATGGCGCACACGCCCAGGTTCATCACCAAAAACGTGACGGGATTAAGGATTGACGAGAGCTTGCCCACCGCGATGGCGGTATTGGCCTGGTCATCGGCGGCTTGGGCAAAGCGCTCGCGCTCGTGATCTTCGCGTACAAAGGCGCGAACCACGCGGGCGCCCGAAAGCCCCTCGCGGCAAATGAGCGCGATGCGGTCGAGCTTTGCCTGCAGCTGCTTGTAGTACGGAATGCAGCGCGCCATGACAAACCAAAACACCAGGCCAATGGCGGGCGTGCAAATCAAAAAGATCATGCCGAGCTTAAGGTCGATGGCAAGGGCCGCGCACATAGAGCCCACCGCCAAGAAGGGCCAGCGGATGAGCATGCGTACGCCGAGCGCCACAGCGAGCTGCACCTGGTTGACGTCGTTGGTGATGCGGGTGATAAGCGACGGCGTGCCAAAGCGGTCGAGTTCGGCATAGCTCAACTTGTTGATGTGCTGGTAGAGCGCACCGCGGATATCGGTGCCCATGCCCTGCGAGGTGAGCGCCGCCATCTTTTGGCAGACGAGCGTAAACGAGATGCCGATCACAGCCATGGCGCCAAGTACCATGCCGTAGTGGATAACGGCGTTGACATCGTGTGCGCCAATACCCTTATCGATCATCTGGGCAATCACCAGCGGCGTCAGCAGATCAAAGATCACTTCGATCAGCTTACACGCAGGGCCGATCACCATATACCGGCGAAACTTACCACCAAAACGCCCGAGCAGCTCAATCATGTATAGGCGCTCCCTATCATTATCCACATTCAATTCGAACCATGATAGTACCGCCACCCCAAAAGAAGCGTAAACAACTCGTCATTTCTAACGGGATTCAGTTTTCAGAGGGGTATACGCGCACACCCAGCCAGTGTCGGGTCAACTAGCATGGTATATTTACATTAGTGCTACCAAGTTAGTCGCCGACCCTTGAAATGAGGTGCCGAGATGAACGACATTCTCGCAAGAAGAGCAAGACGAGCAACTGTGGGCATCGCCCTTTCCGCGGCACTTGTCGCGGGAATCGCCCCCGTAACGGCGATCGCGGCAGAAACCAGTTCCCCCACCGGTGCGGCCGTTTCGCAGACGAGCGCCGCCAACGGCAATTCGGGCGCCCCGCAGACAGAAGACGCGGCCGCCGCAAAAGAAAAAGCGTATGCAGCCATGCAGGAAGCGCTCAAAAACCTCGAGGCCGCAAAAGACGCCGCAAGTCCCGAGAAAATTGCGAGATTCAATGATGACATTGCCCGTTTTCAAGAGCTCCGCGACAAGATGGCGGCGCAAGCCGTCGAAGAGAGGGAACTCCTTCCCACCATGCAAGCGGACATCGATGCAGCCCAAGCCAAATACGACGGGGCCATCAACCGGGTAAGCGAGCTCCAAGCAGAATTAGACAAGAAACTTGAGGTGCTTAAGGCACTCGAAGCGCTCGGCGACGAGGAGCTTATCGAAACTGTTAAACAGCAAATAAAGCAGTTGCGCCAAGAGATCGTAACGGCAAAAGCGCGAGTTGACTTTTGCGAAATGGAGCTCCGCGAGGTCAAGGGCCGCCTCGAAAGGCAGGAAAGACAAGTTAATGACTGTGAACGTGCTGCAGAGAAGTATAAAGCCCATACCGACCAGTTCATAGCCTGGCGGGATGCGCTCCTCGGCGATTTGAAAAGAGCGCAAATAGCCTATGACGACGCCTGCAAGGCATACGAAGAGGCAAAGGCCGCGGCAGACAAGGCCACCTCGCCCGAGATAACGCAACCGACCGAGACGACGCCTCCCTCCAACTCGGCGCAACCGACCGAGGCAACACAGCCCGCCAGCTCGCCCGCGACCGGCAAAAATACCCCGCCAAGCTCCACCAAGCAGGCGAACTCGAGCAGCGGCAAGCAAGCAGATACGACCGCCGGCAAGCTCGCGAACACGGGCGACACAGCGCCGAGCGCAATCACACTCGCAGCAGTCGCCGCCGCAGGCCTCGGAATAACCGCCACAGCCACACGCCGCATCAAGAACTCAAAATAGCTGCCAGCGGTTATTGTCTTCGCCAATCCGCAAGCCAAGAGACAAAAAGAGGTCCGTTTCCCCAACCCAGGGAAACGGACCTCTTTACTTGAAAAAACAAATGGTAATGCCACTGTCTCTTGAACCACGCAGCCATCAATGCCCAGACAACACCGGCAAGCCGCGTTCCTTAAGGGATAGATTTAATGGCTGTTAATCAAGGGGCATACGCGCACGCCCGATCAATGGCGGGCAAACCGCCTGATATACTTACATTAGTGCTACCAAGTTAGTCGCCGACCCTTGAAATGAGGTGCCGAGATGAACGACATTCTCGCAAGAAGAGCAAGACGAGCAACTGTGGGCATCGCCCTTTCCGCGGCACTTGTCGCGGGAATCGCCCCCGCAACGGCGATCGCGGCAGAAACCAGCTCCCCCACCGGTGCAGTTGCCTTGCAGACGGAAGATGCGGCCGCCGCAAAAGAAAGAGCGTATGCAGCCATGCAGGAAGCGCTCAAAAACCTCGAGGCCGCGAAAGACGCCGCAAGTCCCGAGAAACTTGCGGAAATCGATGATGACATTGCCGCATTTCAAGAACTCTACGACATGGTGGTGGCGGAAGCCGCCAAACGGAGGGAACCCCTTCCCGCCATGCAAGCGAACGTCGATGCAGCCCAAGCCAAATACGATGAGGCCCACAACCGGACAAGCGGCCTTCAGGCAGAATTAGATAAGGTACTCAAGGAGCTCGGCGACGAGGCGCCCAGCACAGCTATTAAGGAGCATATTAAGCAGTTGCGCAGTGAGATCATGTCGGCAGAAAGGCGAGAAGAATCTTGTGAAGATGATCTTCACCGCTACCAACGCCGGCTCGAAAGCCAGGAAAAACAGGTTCAGTATTTCGAAAGTGAGGCAGAGGAAGCTAAAGCCCAGATCGACGAGGACATTGCCAAGCGAAATGCGCTCCTCGGCGATTTGGAAAAGGCGCAAGCGGCCTATGACGACGCCTGCAAGGCATACGAAGAGGCAAAGGCCGCGGCAGATAAGACCACCTCGCCCGAGATAACGAAACCCGCCGAGACAGTGCCTCCCTCCAGCTCAGTGCAACCGGCCGAGACGGCACAGCCCGTTGGCTCACCTGCAACCGGCAAAGACGCCCTACCAAGCTCCACCAAGCAAGCGAACACAAGCAGCGGCAAGCAAGCAGATACGACCGCCGGCAAGCTCGCAAACACGGGCGACACAGCACCGAGCGCAATCGCACTCGTAGCAGTCGCCGCCGCAGGCCTCGGAATAACCGCCACTGCCACACGCCGCATCAAGAACTCAAAATAGCTGCCAGCGGTTATTGTCTTCGCCAATCCGCAAGCCAAGAGACAAAAAGAGGTCCGTTTCCCCAACCCAGGGAAACGGACCTCTTTACTTGAAAAAACAAATGGTAATGCCACTGTCTCTTGAACCACGCAGCCATCAATGCCCAGACAACACCGGCAAGCCGCGTTCCTTAAGGGATAGATTTAATGGCTGTTAATCAAGGGGCATACGCGCACGCCCGATCAATGGCGGGCAAACCGCCTGATATACTTACATTAGTGCTACCAAGTTAGTCGCCGACCCTTGAAATGAGGTGCCGAGATGAACGACATTCTCGCAAGAAGAGCAAGACGAGCAACTGTGGGCATCGCCCTTTCCGCGGCACTTGTCGCGGGAATCGCCCCCG
>CATZKS010000044.1 GCA_958421035.1 uncultured Collinsella sp.
TGCGAACCTCCAGTCCGGACCGCCCCGCGGTCCAACTTTCTGTCCGCACCCCCTTTTAGGAACTATTTCACCGCAACTTATAGATGCGGCGTCGACTAGGACAAATCGTCTTCGTAGGGCATCAGGTCTGCTAGGTAGCCTTTTTCCTTGAGCATCGCCTCGATCTCGTCGAGGGTCTGTTCGTCCTCCGCCGCAATGCGATGGAAGTGGTAGCCGCTGGTCACCGTCAGCAGCGGAAAGCTCTTGCCGCTCTCGATATCGCGCAGATAGCGCTCGACATCGCGACGATTGCGGATGTCCAGGTCGGCCGTAATCTTACCGTACACGCGGTGATTGACAATCACGTTGAGCACGGCGCCGCCGGCGTCGACGATACTCGTGAGCTCATCGCCTGCCTGCTCCACGCTGTGGCGAACCTTGACCAAGCGCGTAGGCACGGCGGGGCTGCTGGGGGCCTCCTGCAGCACGTAGCCGCGGTTGGTCGCCACGATATCGTGCCCATCGGCGCGCAGCAGGGCGATGTCCTGCACCACGATCTGGCGGCTCACACCCACCTCGCGGGCAAGCGCGCTGCCCGATACGGGCCCCTTGGCCCCCTCGAGCACGGCCATGATGGCACGGCGACGCTCGCGGGCGTTCATTATTTACCGTCCAGCAGACGCAGGTGCTTAAGCGAGAGGTCGAGGATCGGCGCGGAGTGCGTCAGGGCGCCCGAGCTAATAAAGTCAACGCCCAGGTCGGCAAGCGCGCGGATATTGCTGGCATCCACGTTGCCCGAGCACTCGGTCTTGGCGCGGCCGGCGATAAGTTCAATAGCGGCGGCCATGTCGTCATGGGTCATGTTGTCGAACATGATGATATCGGCGCCGGCCTCCACAGCCTCGCGCACCATGTCCAGGTTCTCACACTCGATCTCGACCGTCGTGGTAAACGATGCATGGGCGCGCGCCATCTCGATCGCACGCGTCACGCCACCGGCGGCGTCGATGTGGTTGTCCTTGAGCATGACAGCCGTCGACAGGTTATAGCGGTGGTTGCTGCCACCGCCGATCTCGACTGCCGCCTTTTCAAACACACGCATGCCCGGTGTGGTCTTGCGCGTGTCGACAAGCACGGTCTTGGTGCCCTCGAGCGCAGCCGCCATCCGATGCGTGTAAGTAGCGATGCCGCTCATGCGCTGCAGGTAGTTGAGCGCCACGCGCTCGCCCGAAAGCAACACGCGCGCGTCGCCGCGCACCTGACCCACATGGTCGCCGGCGTGTACCTCGTCGCCATCCGAGACATCGAACAACACGGAGCTCTGCGGATCCAGCAGCTCAAAGGTGCGGGAGAACACGTCTAGGCCGGCGATGATGCCATCGGCTTTGGCGATAAGCTCCACCGTGGCGGGGCGCGCCGTGGGGCACACGCTCGCCGTGCTCACGTCCTCAAAGGTAATGTCCTCGCGCAGGGCCTGCAAAATCAGATCATCGGCGACGAGCTTCATGGTAATGGGATTCATGGTCTATTCCTCCACGGCCTGCGTGCCGGCGGCACGGGCCAAATCATCGATTGACAGGGTGTCGGCGCTCAGGGCGCGATGACGGCCATCGAGCGCGGGCTCGCCCGCCTGCTCCACGGCCAGCGACTTGCCGGTACGCATATACCACGCGGCGCGACGACCCCAGACCAGCGCCTCGAGCAGGCTGTTGGAAGCCAGGCGGTTCTTGCCGTGAACGCCGTTGCAGGCCGTCTCGCCCGCGGCGTAGAGCTCGGGCATCGAGGTGCGGCCGTCCTTGTCGACCCACACGCCGCCCATAAAGTAGTGCTGCGTCGGCGTAACGGGAATGGGCTCGTCCAAGATGTCGCGGCCGTCCTCCAGGCAGCGCGCGCGAATGTTGGCAAAGTGCCCGGTCACCACGTCGCGCTCGACGGGGGCAAAGCTCAGCCACTCGTGCTCGGTGCCGTCCTGCTTCATCTGCTCGCGGATGGCGGCGGCGACAACGTCGCGCGGCTGCAACTCGTCGGTAAAACGCTCGCCGGCGGCGTTGAGCAAAATCGCGCCCTCGCCGCGGCAGCTCTCGCTGATCAGGAACGTGCGACCCGGCTGCGGCGAGAACAGACCCGTGGGATGGATCTGCACGTAGTCCAGGTGCTCCATCTTAATGCCATGCTCCTGAGCGATGTAGCAGGCGTCGCCCGTGAGCTGCGGGTAGTTGGTCGAGTGGTCGTACACGCCGCCAATGCCACCCGTCGCCCACAGCGTGTGGCGGGCATGGATCTTAAACGGCTCGCCGGCATGCGCGCCCTCAGCGGCATTTACCAGCTCGTCGGCGGGACGAACCGAGTTGTCCTCGTCCACGGAAACGGCGACGACACCGGCACACACCGTGTCGCCGTCACGCTCGCCCGTCAGGATGTCGGTCATGGCCACGTGCTCCAAAATCTGCACGTTGTCCAGCTTGCGGACAGCCTGAAGCAGCTTAGTCGTGATCTCCTTGCCGGTGATATCGGCATGGAAGGCAATGCGCGGACGGCTGTGTGCACCCTCGCGGGTAAAGTCGAGGCTGCCGTCGGCCTTGCGCTCAAAATCCACGCCCATCGCTAGCAGGTCGTTGATGACCGAGCGGCTCGAGCGGATCATGATGTCGACGCTCTCGCGGCGGTTCTCGTAATGGCCGGCGTGCATGGTGTCCTCAAAGAAGGCATCGTAGTCCGAGCCTTCGGGCAGCACGCAGATGCCGCCCTGCGCGAGCATCGAATCGCACTCGTCGACAGCGCCCTTGGAGAGCATGATCACGCGCGTGCTCGTCGGCAGGTTGAGAGCTGCGTACAGGCCCGCCACGCCGCAGCCGGCAATAACGACGTCGCACTCCATGTCGGGGTATTGTTTGGTTTCCACAGGAATCCTCTCCCTTGTAATGTGGCATAAGGGACCGTCCCTCATGCAACATTGTTCTAGCGTGCTGCGTATTCGAGCATACGGTCGAGCGTGAGCTTGGCCTGGTCTGCTGCCTCGTCCGAGACGCCGATCTGCACCTCGCCCTCGCCCGTCTCCAGGCAGCGCACGAGCTTTTCGAGCGTGATGAGGTCCATGTTGACGCAGGTGGGCTGCACCGCGGGGAAATAGAACTTCTTGCCGGTGCCCTGGCAGCGGCGCTCGAGCTCGTAGAGCACGCCGCGGACCGTCACGATGATGAACTCGCTCGCGTCCGACTCCTCGGCATACTTGATGATGCCGGCGGTGGAGCCGATGTAGTCGGCCTCGGCCAGAACGTCGGCCTTGCACTCGGGGTGCGCCAGCACGAGCGCGTCGGGGTGGGCCTCCGTCGCGTCGACGATCTGCTCGACGGTGATGATGTGATGGCGCGGGCAGTAGCCGTTGTTGAGGATGACGTGCTTTTGCGGCACCTGCTCGGCTACGAAGCGGCCCAGGTTTTGGTCGGGAATGAACAGGATATGCTGCTGCGGCAGCTCGGACACAATCTTGACGGCGTTGGAGCTGGTGACGCACACGTCACTCCAGCTCTTGATCTCGACCGTCGAGTTGACGTAGCAGACCACGGCAAGGTCGTCACCGTACTCGGCGCGGGCGGCGTCGACCGTCTCGCGCTTGACCATGTGAGCCATGGGGCAGTCCGCGCCCGGCTCGGGCAGCAGCACGGTCTTAGTGGGATTGAGCAGTTTGGCGCTCTCGCCCATAAACTCCACGCCGCACAGCACGATGGTCTGCTGCGGCAGGCTTTTAGCGAGCTTAGCCAGGTAGAAGCTGTCGCCGACGTAATCGGCAACGGCTTGGACCTCGGGCGCCACGTAATAGTGCGCCAGAATCACCGCGTCGCGTTGGATTTTTAGTTGCTGAATGGCCTCGACGAGCTCTGCGGGCACCAGCGCCGCGCGCTCCGTTGCCGTCGTTGCCGATGCCAGGCCGGCCGCAATATCGCGTGCAAGCTCCGATGCATCCATGTTCGCGCTCTGTGCCATCAAGGCCCCTCTCTTTTGGCGAATCTTGGGGCTTTAGTATGACACCTAGGTTTACAGCTGACAAGACAGCTGTAAACCTAGGTGTAAAGTTGAAATAAAGATTCAATCATGTGGCAGGTCCATTTTCGAACTGGCAAGCTGAGGATAGCCTGGCTTTCGATAGCGCAGGAGGCATCTTTCGCCACCGCAACACCGCTTGGCGCGAGCTGCACGCCGTGAGGCGCAAACGGTCCGCACCCCCGCAAGCGGCGCGCACCCAATGTGGCAAAATCGAACTACTTAAGGGGGCCGAATGCTCAAGATTATTGCCTGCGACGATGATGTCGCTTTTCTAGATAGACTGCACCGGATGATCGACCGTTGGTCGACCGAGACGGGCACGGCGGTCGATGTTGCGCTCGTCACGCGCGGCGAGGACCTGCTGGCCCGCCATGCCGCATCGCGCGCCGACATCATTCTGCTCGACATGATCATGCCGCTCGTCAACGGCATGGACACCGCACGCGAACTGCGCCAGGCCGACACCGCCGTGCGCCTGGTGTTCCTCACCTCGTCGCCCGAGTTCGCGCTGGAATCCTACGAGGTCCGCGCCTTCGACTATCTGCTCAAGCCCGTGGCCTACGAACGCCTGGCGCGATTACTCGACGAGCTTTCGAGCATGCGCCCGGCGGCAACCGACGAGCTCGTGATCAAAACTTCCTTTGGCTACCACGCCCTGCGCCTGTCCGACATCGAATATGCCGAGGCGCGCAACAAGCACGTGGTCTTCCACCTGCGCGACGGACGCGATATCGAGGCACTCGAGTCGTTCCGCAGCGTCGAGGACCGCTTGGAGCAAAACGCGGTCTTCTTTAAATGCCACCGCAGCTACCAGGTCAACCTGCGCAATATCGATCACTTTGACCGCACGGACATCGTCATGCGCTCGGGCGCGTGCATCCCGCTTTCGCGCAGCTGCAAGCAGGGATTCCAAGACGCCTACTTTGCGGCGCGCTTTGAGGGCGGGAGGCGCTGATGGTCTCCTCGGTCGAAATGGTCCTTTGGGCAATCCACCACGCCACGACGCTGCTCTTTGGCGTCTTTGCCTCGGCGGCGCTGTGCGGTGTCGAGATCAACCGGCGTCATGCGCTTGAACTGGTGTTGGTCGGTGCCGTAACCGGATGCGCATTTGGCCTCGCCAATGCCGTCGGCGGCGAGCTTTTTGCCCGCCAGGTATATCCGCTCGTCGTGCATCTGCCGCTCGTCATCTATTTGTGCGCGCGCTACCGCCTGAGCCCGCTGCTTGCCGTGCTCGGCATTACGAGTGCCTATCTGAGCTGCCAGTTCAGCAATTGGATGGGCATCGCCGCATTTGCCGCAACCGATTCTCAGATCGCGTACTATCTGGCGCGCATCGCGACCACACTCGCCGTCTTTGCCGTCCTGTTGCATTGGGCCGGCGACATCGGTCCACGCTTGGCGATTAAAAGCACCACCGAGCTGGGCATCCTTTTAATCCTGCCGCTCGTCTATTACGTCTTTGACTATGCCACCAACGTCTACACCACGCTGTTCCACTCGGGCTCGGTGGTAACGGTTGAGTTTTTGGCATTTGCGCTCTGTGCCTTCTATCTTATGTTTCTTGCCGTTTACCTGCGCGAATACGAAGAAAAGGAAACCGCCGAGCGAGAGCGCTGGATGCTCGAAACCCGCGACAGCGCCGCCATCAAAGAGCTCGAGGCTTGGCGTCAATCTGGGCGCGAGCTGTCGATTCTTCGCCACGATATGCGCCACTTCCTACGCGGCCTGGCCGCTTTAATTGAGGAGGGCCACACCGACGAGGCGCTCAAACGCATCGATGAACTCTGCGAAGCCGGCGATCGCACCGCCGTACGCCGCTTCTGCGCCAACGAGACCGTAAACATCGCGCTTTCGTCATTTAACTCGGATATCAATAGAAACGGCATTACCGCCAACCTGCGCGCCGCCGTACCCGAAACCATCCACGTAGGTGACGCCGACCTGTTTAGCGTGCTCTCAAATGCCTTGGAAAACGCTATCACCGCTGCAAGCGCCGCACCCCAAGGAAAGCGATTCGTCGACTTTGACCTGCGATTAGAGGACGGCCAGCTGCTGCTGTTAGTTTCCAACACGTTTGACCGCGCGCCGCGCATGGTCGACGGCATGCCCGTAACCCGGCATGCGGGCCACGGCTTTGGCACCAAGAGCATTAAGCTTGCCGTCGAACGCATGAATGGTAACTGCCAGTTCCGCATTAACGGCGATCGGTTTGAGCTGCGCGCTGTGATGTAGGGGCTGCCGCCAGCCTCGCTACAGCGGAGCGGCTGCCGGGGTCAGCTGCTTGATGTATGCCCACATGCGCTGCTTGGCGGCTTTGTCAGTGAGCGCCGCCTCAAAGCCGTCGAGCGCGAGCACGCGGCGGCCCTGCACATGGGCGACCAGGCCGGGCTTGAGCATGGCGGTGTCGAAGTCATCGATCGCCACGAGCATATCGGCGTAGGTCTCGCGCATGGCATCGGCCGCGTTGTTGTCGAGCAGTAGCACCGCCTCGGGGTCCAAGGCCTCGAGCGCCTCGCGGAACAGCTCACACGGCAGAGTCTCGCCCACCGCGACCGCTCCGTCACCCACGCCGGCGACGCTTGCCAGCACGCAAAAATCCTCGGGCGCGTAGCCGATGGCCCCAAGCGCCTTGCGCAACGCCGCGCCATCCGGGCCGGCGGCAAGCTCGCCACCCGAACGCTCGGCCTCGTCCAAATCGCCTTTGACCAGCACGATCGGCGAGCACGCGTTGCCCGCGATACGCACGCCACGGACCGCAAGCGATGTGAGCTCCTGCTCGGCCGCCTGGGCGATGGCTTCTTTTTTCTGGCTTTGTGACGTGGACATGCGCTCTCCAATCGTTTGCGTGCCCACCATTATATAAAAGAGCTGCCCGCGAGTGGTTGCTTTGCGGGCGGCTGGGTATAAGCACGGTCGTACTGAGTTTTACGCGGCTGAGCCGCGTCACATTATGGAGGTCACCATGGCTGACATTAAGCAGATTACCCCCGAGAACTTCGATTCCGTCGTTAACGACAGCCTGCCCGTGCTGGTCGATTTTTGGGCACCGTGGTGCGGTCTCTGCCGCTCCCTCTCGCCCATCGTTGACGAGGTTGCCGATGAGCTGGCGGGCAAGCTCGCCGTTGCCAAGTGCAACGTCGACGACAACCAGGACCTGGCCATGAAGTATGGCGTCATGAGCATCCCCACGCTGATTGTGTTTAAGAACGGCGAGGAGATTGACCGCTCGGTTGGCGCTCTGCCCAAGGCGAGGCTGCAGGCGCTGCTGGAAAAGCATCTGTAATACGCTTGTTACATGTTGCCGTCTGCCTGCCGTCCATGAGCGCTTTTACGCCGCTCGCCGGACTTCTGAATGCACCGAGTGCAACCACGGATAGTATGGTAGTCACAAACAGCCCCCAGTGAACGGGTGCGAGTCACACAGACTCGTACCCGTTTTCTTATGCAGCTGCGCACAGAGCGGGCGTAGTAAAATCTGAACCACTGAACTGCCCCATACAAAAGGAGATTATCCATGCATGACGTTGGAATGAACATGAGCCAGCTTGCCATGAGCGTCAAGCAGGTCGACGACACCATCGAGCTCGCTCACGAATGGAGCCATCAGCTGCTGCATGCGACCGAGAATTTTGACATGGAGCGCATCGGCGCCAAGCTCGAGGCCGCCATGGCCGCGCTGCACGAGGCGCATGACGCACTCGAGGGCTACGAAGAGGCCATCGAGGCCGACCACAACTCCGTCGGCTCCGTGAAGCTGGTGTAAGGTGACCGAACACGAGCACGGCTGCGGGTACGAGCACGAGCATCTGCACGGGGCGGACGGTGACGCGGGTTGCCACTGTAGTGGCTCCGGCTCCGAGCTGGTCCGCTTTTCGGTTACCGCACCGGACGACCTGCTGCGCCGTTTTGACGAACAGATCGCGCGCCGCGGCGACGTGGCCAACCGCTCCGAGGCCGTGCGCGACCTGATTCGCGCCTCGATCGCCAAGGAGCAGATGCGCACGCCCGATGAGCATGTTATCGGGTCGCTCACCATGATCTACGACCACCATACCGGCGACCTGACGCGCCGTCTGGACGAAGTGCAGCACGACTACACCGACGAGATCGTATCGACCATGCACGTGCATCTGGATCACCACAACTGCTTGGAGATTCTGGCGCTCAAGGGTCGCGGCGAGCGCGTCTACGAACTAGCCGATCGCCTGCTGGGCCTGCGCGGCGTTAAGCACGGCGAGCTCACGTGCGCCGCCACCAAGCAGAGCCTGGGGCTGTAGCGGGATTTCCCGCAGCGCACCTGCCAAAAAGGGACAGGTTTATTTTGGCAGGTTTAGCGTTTTACCTACCAAAATAAACCTGTCCTTTTTTGGTCGGTTTTGATGAGGGGTGTCGCATGCGGCATGTGCATATTCATGTGACGGGCATTGTGCAGGGCGTTGGCATGCGACCGTTTGTGTATCGCGAGGCCATGGCGCATGGCATTTGCGGATGGGTGCTCAACGCGGGCGACGGCGTGCATATCGAGGCACACGCTCAAAGCGAGTCGCTCGACGAATTTATCGCCGCGCTTTCCGAGCATGCGCCTGCAGCGTCTCGCGTGGAGCATGTCGAGGCTGTGGACCTAGCACCCGGCGACTGGAACGCCGCCAACGAGCAGGGCTTTCGCATTGTGGCGTCGCAGGATCAAACTGCCCACACGACGCTCATCTCCCCCGATATCGCCACCTGTGACGACTGTCTGCGCGAACTGTTCGACCCCGCCGACCGACGCTATCACTATCCCTTTATCAACTGCACCAACTGCGGGCCGCGCTTTACCATCATCCGGTCGCTGCCCTATGACCGAGCGGCCACCTCGATGGATCGCTTTCCCATGTGCCCCACCTGCGCCGCAGAGTATGCCGACCCGCTCGATCGGCGGTTTCACGCGCAGCCCGATGCCTGCTTTGATTGCGGACCGCATATTACGTGGCGCGAGGCGGACCGCGGTGTTGCGCCAGCGGGCGTTGACGCAACACCAGCTGTCGGCTCCACGCGCGAGGCCAGCGATGCCATCATCGAACGTTGCGTCGAGCTGCTGGCAGACGGCGGCATCGTCGCCATCAAGGGTCTGGGCGGATTCCACCTTGCCTGCGATGCCAGCAACGAACAAGAGGTGCGCGAGCTGCGCCGTCGCAAGCGTCGTAGCAATAAGCCGCTTGCCGTTATGGTGCGCGGCCTTGCCGACGCCGAGCGCCTGTGTCATATCGATGGCGTTGAGCGCGACCTGCTGGCCAGCAGCGTTCGTCCCATTGTGCTGTTGCGTCGCCGCGCAACCGGCAGCGACACCCACGGCTCCCCCGACGACCCTGATCTCGCGCCATCCGTCGCGCACGACTTGCCCGAGCTCGGCGTCATGCTCCCCTACACCCCGCTTCAACATTTGCTGCTCGCCGCAGCCGCGGCGCGCGGCATGAGCGCACTCGTCATGACCAGCGGAAACCTGAGCGAAGAGCCCATCGAGACCGACGATGCCCTTGCATGGGAGCATCTCGTTGCCGCTGGCATCGCCGACGCGCTGCTCGGTAACGACCGCGCGATTCTGTCGCGCTACGACGACTCCGTGGTACGCGCGGTCGACGGCGACGTCATGCCCGTGCGCCGCGCACGCGGATATGCGCCGCAGCCGCTGTCGTTGCCGGCGCTCGATGGCACCACGCCCTGCGTGCTCGCCTGCGGGCCGCAGCAAAAAGCCACGATCGCACTCACGCGCGAGGACGCCGACGGCCATACGGCCTGTTTTGTGTCGCAGCATATCGGCGATGTCGAAAACGGCGCGACTTTCGATGCTTGGAGCGCCGCGCGCACGCGTCTGGAAAACCTCTTTGACCTGGCGCCTGCCGCCTTGGCATGCGACATGCATCCCAGCTATCTGTCGAGCCAATGGGCGCGCAAGCAGGCACAGGAGCACAATCTGCCGCTTATCGAAGTCCAGCACCATCATGCGCACATCGCGAGCGTCATGGCAGAGGCGATTGCCGCAGGCCGGCTTGCGCCCGATGCGCGTGTCCTCGGCATCGCCTTCGACGGCACGGGCGCCGGCACCGATGGCACCATATGGGGCGGCGAATTTCTTATCGCCCGTCTCGCCGATTTTGAGCGCGTCGCGCATCTGCGCGCCTGGGCGCTTCCCGGTGGCGCCGCATCCGTACACGATGCCCGCCGCAACGCCTTTGCCCTGCTCAGCGAGCTCGACCTGCTCGAGCACCCGGGAGCCGTGGGGCTCTTGAGCAGTCTTGACGAGCAAACGCGCAGCATAACGGCAACGATGATCGAGCGCGGCATCAACAGTCCGCGCACCAGCAGCATGGGTCGCCTGTTTGATGCCGCAGCCGCGATTTTGGGCATTTGTGGCCAGGCAACCTACGAGGGTGAACCCGCTATCGAGCTCGAAGCCGCCGCCTGGCGCGCGCTCAACAGCGAAATCGCCCGTTTTCCCGACGACAACGCCGGCTATTCCGCATCTGGCCCATCTTGGTTGGACGGCCCCTATGTTCTGGACCAGAAAGCACTCTTTGAGGCACTTTTGGAGGGAATTGAAGCCGGGGCGCCCGCCGACAGGCTCGCGCTCGGCTTCCATGTCGCCGTTGCACGCTCCTCGGCACGCATCGCCAGCGAAATATGCGCCCGAGAGGGCATCGACACCATCGCCCTCTCGGGCGGCGTGTTCATGAACCGACTTCTGCTCCAGCTCCTTACCCGCGAGCTCAAAAGCGCAGGCCTTACCGTACTTGTCCCCCACGCTGTGCCCGTCAACGACGGCTGCATCGCCTACGGTCAGGCCGCCATCGCTCGCGCTTGCCTCGCGCAGACGGCGTCGAGATAGGCTGTTTTGCCAGCCTGCGCGCCGCCGTCTCACAGGTGTAACGCGTTTGCTCGTGACTCCCGCGAGCGCTACCATCAACTGATGGGTAATTAGGCGCCTATCCAGCGCAAAACGTATAAAAGGGGAACATTATGTGCCTTGCCGTTCCCGGTAAAGTGGTTAAACGCGACGACGACCTTAAGGCGACCGTCGACATGATGGGCATCGAGCGCCCCGTTTCGCTGCGCCTCGTGCCGACGGCACAGGTAGGCGACTATATTCTCGTGCACGCCGGCTTTGGCATTCAGATTGTCGACGAGCAGGAAGCCCAAGAGACACTCGAGCTCGTCAATACCATGACCGAGCTGGCCGAAGAGGACCAGCTCGCCACCAACCCGGCCGAGGCATACTAGTGGCGGCGGCGCAGCCGGTTCGCTCCGGTATCGACTTTTCGGCATTTCGCGACCCCAAGCTGGCTCGCGAGCTCATCGATCGCATTCATGAGCTTGTCGGCAACCGCAGCATCAACCTTATGGAAGTCTGCGGTACACATACCGTGAGCATTGGCCGCTATGGCTTTCGCTCCATTATGCCGACGGGACTCAAACTGCTAAGCGGCCCGGGATGCCCCGTTTGCGTTACCGCCAACCGCGACATCGATCACGCAATCGCGCTTTCCAACATGGACGGCGCCATTATCACCACCTTTGGCGACATGATGCGCGTGCCCGGATCGTCCACCTCGCTTGCCGCGCAAAAGGCAGCGGGGCGCGACATCCGCATCGTCTACTCCCCGCTCGACGCACTCGACATTGCCGAGCAAAATCCCGAACGCCCGGTCATCTTTATGGGCGTCGGCTTTGAGACCACAACGCCCACCATTGCCGCCGCTATCCTGGAGGCCGACGCGCGCGGGCTCCGGAACTTCTCGGTCTACTGTGCTCACAAGACCACGCCGCCGGCTCTGCGTGCGATCTCCAACGACCCCGAGACGACCATCGACGGCTTTATCCTGCCTGGTCACGTCGCCACCATCACGGGCTTGGCACCCTTTAGCTTTTTGGTCGACGAGTTTAAGACCCCAGGCGTGGTAACGGGATTTGAACCGGTCGACATCTTGCAGGGCATCTGTATGCTGGTCCAGATGGTTGTCGAGGGCCGGTTTGCAATCGACAACGCATACCGCCGTGGCGTCGATGCAGACGGCAATCCCGTGGCGCGCCAGCTGGTCGAGCAGGTATTTGAGCCGTGCGACACCACGTGGCGCGGGCTGGGACCGATTGCCAACTCGGGTCTTTCCATCCGCCCTGAGTTCTCATGCTTTGATGCGCGCGCCCGCTTTGATGTGCCCGTTGAGGCGACGGTCGAGCCACGCGGATGCCGCTGCGGCGACGTGCTGCGCGGCGCCATCACGCCGAGCGACTGCCCGTTGTTTGGCCGCACCTGCACGCCCGAACACCCCGTCGGCCCCTGCATGGTGAGCTCCGAAGGCAGCTGCGCGGCGTACTACCGCTACCGCGACTGCTAGGTTCCGCCGTTCTAACGAACGGCGGACCGGCCGACGCTGCGCACCATTCAGGCGAGCGATTTGCCTTTCAATCGTCGGCTGCGGGCAAAAGCCCAGCAGCCTCCTCTTTCAAGGCAACTCACTTCGTCTGAATGGCGCTCGCTGACTTTTACTTAACATCGATTCTGCCACACTCGGCTATTGCCGATTCCACCCACGATTGGAGTTTTCGATATGTCCCATAGCGTCACCGATAGCACTGTCCTGCTGGGCCACGGCTCCGGCGGCCAGATGATGAAGCGCATTATCGATGAGGTCTTTCTGGATGCCTTTGGATCGCCCGAGCTGCTTGCAGGCAACGATGCCGGTGTCGCCGCGCTGCCCGCAAGCGGGCGCATCGCCATGTCGACCGACAGCTTTGTGGTAACGCCGCAGTTCTTCCCCGGCGGCAATATCGGCCGCCTCGCCGTATGCGGAACCGTCAACGACGTCGCGACCTCGGGCGCTAGCGTGCGCTACCTGTCGTGCGGCTTTATCCTCGAAGAGGGCTATCCCATGGACAAGCTGCGCCAGATTGTGCAGACCATGGCCGAAACGGCGCGCGAGGCGGGCGTGTCCATAATCACCGGCGACACCAAGGTGGTCGAGCGTGGCGGTGCCGACGGCGTCTACATCAATACCGCCGGCGTGGGCGAAGTGCCCGCGGGCGTAGTGCTCAGCGGTGCAAACTGTCGGCCCGGCGACGCCATCCTGGTATCGGGTACGCTAGGCGACCACGGCATCGCCATCATGAGCCAGCGCGAGGGCCTGGTGTTTTCGAGCAACATCGAAAGCGACGCTGCGCCGCTCAATCATCTGATTGCCGACGTGCTCGCCGCCGCCCCCGACACCCGCTGCTTCCGCGACCCCACGCGCGGCGGCCTGGCATCCACGCTCAACGAGTTTGCCCAGGCCAGCGGCGTTGCCATGGAGATCGACGAGGATGCCGTGCCCGTGCGCCCCGACGTGCAAGCGGCATGCGAGATGCTCGGCTACGACGTTCTGCAGGTGGCAAACGAGGGCAAGATGGTCGCCGTGGTGCCGGCCGAGCAGGCCGATGCCGCGCTGGCGGCCATGCGCGCCGCCCGCTACGGCGAGAACGCCGCCATCATCGGTCGCGTGCTGCCGCTTGCCGAGGGCGCTCGACCCGCCGTGCGCGTACGCACCGGCTGGGGATCGACCCGCATCCTCGACATGCTCGTGGGAGAGCAGCTGCCGAGAATTTGCTAGGGCGGAATTGCACGGCTGGCGCGATGTGGCTCGATAACCCTAAAGATGTTCAGATTCCAAGCACGCCCAACGCGGAAGCCCAGTATTATGGGGTGCGTTTTGAAACCCAATGACGGGAGCACCCATGGCAGCAGCTTTTTACCATGTGATTTTTGATTTAGACGGCACCCTTCTCAACACGATTGAGGACCTGGCGGCCGCCGGCAACCACACCTGCGAGATGCACGGCTGGCCCACGTTTACCGTGGACGAGTACCGCTACAAGGTGGGAAACGGCATGCTCAAGCTGGTTGAGCGCTTTATGCCCGCCGAGTACGCGGGCGACAGCCGTATGTTTGAGCAGACGCTTGCCGAGTTTAGAGCTTATTACGGCGAGCACAAGGAGGACCACACCGCCCCCTACGCCGGCACGATTGAGATGCTCGACCGTCTGCGCGCAGCAGGCGTTCAGCTTGCCGTGCTCACCAACAAGGATCATATTTCGGCGGCCCCGCTTATCGAGAAATACTTTGGCTCCGAGCGCTTTGCACTGGTGCAGGGCCGTGTCGATGCGTTTCCGCCTAAGCCCGAAGCACCCGTCACGCTACATGTGATGGAAGAGCTGGGTGCCGATCCGGCAACCACACTCTATGTGGGCGATTCGAATGTCGATATCCTGACCGGCCACAACGCCGGCCTTAAGAGCGCGGGCGTCAGTTGGGGCTTCCGCGGCCGCGCAGAGCTAGAGGCCGCCGGCGCCGACTACGTGGTGGACACCCAGGCAGAGCTCGCGGCGCTGGTGCTGGGCGAGTAGCGGAGCCGCCGCTTAACGTAGCTGCGACAATTCTTCCGCACGGAAAGCGCATCCCGTTTTGGAGCTCCGGAATGGGATGCGCTTTCCGCTTGAGCCCCATCGGGGAAACCGCATCCCGTTTCAGAGCAATATTCCGGGTCGCGCTTTCCGCAACCCACCCCATCCGGAAACCGCGACCCATTATTCGCCCAAATACCGGCTCGCATTTTCCCGAGCATTCGATGCAACGCTGGTGCAAGGAGTGTCCCCAACTGCCGGCAGAAAAGGAACGTCCCCAAGTGCCGCCCCAATGACTACCATGGCAATGCCGCAGGTAGAGGACGGACAGCGAGCGACGTCCAGGGCGAACAAGTTGGCATGAAAAAGGCGAGGCATAGCCCTTCTGGTCATGTCTCGCCTTTTGAATGACCAATTGTCGTCCTGGGCGGCGCGCAGCGTCGCGCAGTTACGGCGTTTGGTAAAACGCCGCAACTCCCTAGCTCATCATGGCATTCATCATCTCGTTGGTTGCGGAATCGTCAGCAGACCACTCGCCGTCGTCATTGCAGGAGTACTTGAAGGTGACCTTGGTGTCCTTGGTCTTAGCAGCCTTGGTCACATCGACCATAACCTGACCGGCCATCTTGTACAGCTCGTCATCGGAAGGCATCGAATCGAGCGCGGCGACCTTCTCCTGATACTGGGTGGCAAAATCCTCAACGATCTGGTTCATGGACTTGCAGGTAATGGTGACCTCGGCAGTTGCGGTACCCTTGTCC
>CATZKS010000045.1 GCA_958421035.1 uncultured Collinsella sp.
GCAACGATATCTATGCCGAGGGTGTCGACCCGGTCGACCTCCGTCGCCGCGTGGGCATGATCTTTCAGCAGCCCAATCCGTTTCCCAAATCCATCTACGAGAATGTCGCCTTTGGCCCTCGTCTGCAGGGCGTGACTAGCAAAAGTGACCTCGATGACATCGTGGAAGAATCGCTCAAGCGCGCCAACCTCTGGAAAGAGGTATCCAATCAGCTCAACAAGGATGGTTTGGCGCTCTCGGGCGGTCAGCAGCAGCGTCTGTGCATCGCGCGCGTGCTTGCGGTGCAACCCGATGTCCTTCTGATGGACGAGCCCTGCTCCGCCATCGACCCCACGTCCGTCTCTAAGGTCGAGGATTTGATGGCCGAGCTGGCGCCCGAGATGACGATCATCATCGTCACGCATTCAATGCAGCAGGCAGCTCGCATTAGCGACTACACCGCATTCTTCTTGCAGGAAGTTGCCGGCGAGCCCGCTACGCTCATCGAGTATGGTCAAACCGACGCGATCTTCACCAGCCCGGTGGACTCGCGGACGGAAGACTATATCACCGGCCGCTTTGGCTGATCGGTGCGACTAGTCCCAAGCCGATCGGACCTGGTCCGGTGCGTATTCACTGTGCGGGCGGCATGACCGCACCCAACTGATTGGAGTGAACCATGCGCAAACTGTTTTCCCGTCAGCTCATCGAGGCCCGCCACGAGATGCTGAGCATCTACGAGGCCGTCGATCTGGCCCTCCACGATGCCGTGAGGGCCTATGTTACCGACGACCGCAAGCTCGCCACCAAGACCAAGAAGCGCACGCTTTCGATTGACGCACGCTGCGCCAACCTGGAGGCCGTCTGCTACAACCTGATTGCCACGCAGTCACCGGTCGCCTCCGACTTCCGCTTGCTGCAGACGATCATCTACGTCGACTTTAACCTGCAGCGCATGACCGATAAGGTTCGCCAGATTTGCCGTGCCACGCGTCATATGATCAAGGCCGACATCTCGCTGCCCAAGGAGCTTGTCGGCACGGTCGAGGCCGAGGCTGAGGCCGTCTACCAGGTGCTGGGCTCTTCGCTTTCTGCGCTCGTCACCAACGACATGTCCATCATCTGCAACTTGGCCGTCGAGGACGAGCCAGTGCACGCCGCCTACGAGAAGTTCTTCCGCACCTTTAACCGTATGGATACGGGCGACTTTATGGACGACGACAGCAACTATGACGACCTGCGCCGCGCCATCATGGTATCGCGCTATCTCGATCGCATCGCCTCGATTTCCATCGATGCCGCCTGCCGTCTGACCTTCCTGTTGACCGGACAGCGTATGACTGCCGGTGATATCGCCTGCACTGATGAGGATGAGCTCGAGAGCATGCGCGTGCCTTCGGGCGAGGGTGTTATCATGAGGCCCGCCGTCGACGCGCGCTACGTTGCCAAGGTGCCCGTTAGCGAGGTCAGCGAGGGTCTTCGCTACCTGCTCGATCATCTTGAGGACGAGGACGATGGCGAGGACGACGAGGAGTAAGTAACCCCGTTCGTCGAAAGATTGTAAATACCTAAGTGAGCGCGGCCTTGCACATGCGGGGCCGCGCTCTTGCGTTAGCATGGGACTACTTGTTTGGCTGTCAGCGGAGGCGATTGGCAATGGATAACTATTTGGACTTGATGCGCGCTCGCCGCGAGCAGATTCTGGAACGTTTTTATGCGGCGCTCGATCGCGCGGGCCGTCCCCACGACGCCGCGAGCCTCATTGCCGTGTCCAAGACCGTTGGTGTCGATGAGACCGTTGCCGCCATCCAGGCGGGGTATCGCCATTTTGCCGAGAACCGCCCGCAGGAGCTGGTTCGCAAGCTCACGGGTCTGGCGGAGCATCCGGAGCTGCCCGAGGTGCGCTTCGATATGATCGGCAACCTGCAGACCAATAAGATCAATGCGGTGCTGGGCTCAGCCGAGCTGATTCACTCGGTGGGTTCGCTGCATCGGGCGCAGGCGATCTCGAGCCGTGCTGTCCGCAAGATTGAGGCAGGCGAGCTCGCCGGCCCCCAGCGTGTGCTCATTGAGGTCAATGTGAGTGGTGAGGAGTCGAAGGGAGGCTTTTCGCCCGATGAGATTCGCGCCGCCGCGGGTGAGCTTGCGGAACTTGAGGGAATTTGCGTGCAGGGGCTTATGACTATGGCGCCCCGGGGGAATAAGGATGTGGCACGCCGCACCTTTGCGGGTCTTCGTGAGCTGAGGGATGAGCTGGAGGCGGCGCATCCCGATTTGAACCTGCCTGAGCTTTCCTGCGGCATGAGCGAGGACTTTGAGCCTGCCCTTGAGGAGGGCTCTACGCTCGTTCGCCTGGGCAGGGTAGTATTTAGCCCGGAGTTTGCAGTAAAATAAGGCTCTGAAGTGCGCACTGATTATCGGGGCGCCTGCACTAAACCGCGAGAGGACACAACCATGGGCTTCCTTGACGAGATTAAAAATAAGATGCACCTGGGCGGCCAGCAGGGTTACGACCAGGGTTATGGCCAGGACGACGACTACGGCTACGATGACGGCTATGACGATAGTTATCAGGGCAACGGCTACAGCGGTGCTTCGGGCGAGGGCTTCTACACCCAAGACGAGCCGAGCAACGGCCTGCTTGGTCAGACGCGCCGCGGTGAAGCTGAGTCGGTTGCCGTGTATACGCGCTCCGGTCAGCTGGTCGGCGATGACTCTCGCCATGCCACAACGTATAACCCGCCTTCGCGCTCGCAGGACAGTGTTGCGAGCGGTTATCGTCCTGGTGCCTATGACACGCCGTCTAGCTACGCCGAGAACACCCGCGCCCGTGCCGCCGCTGCGCCCGCGCCTGCACCGAGCGATGCCTCGGCCTATGCGAGCAATATCATCAACGCCACACCGCAGCTGCCGGCCTATGTCCTGCGCCCCGAGAGCTATGACGACGTGGAGACCGTGGTGCGCCGCGTTCGCACCAAGCAGCCTGTCGCACTGATTTTTGTGGGCGTACGCACCGAAGTTGCCAAGCGCGTCTTGGACTTCTCTTACGGCTTTGCCTGCGGTCTGGGTGCCACGGTCAAGGAGGTGGGCGACCGCGTGTTCATGGTGCTGCCCGCCGGTTGCGAGGTCAAAGATTCCGATCTCAAGAAGCTTCGTGCGGACGGCTACCTTAAGTAAAGACAAGACGAGGAGATTCCCATCAACATCTACACTATCGTCCAGCTGGTCAACACGCTGTTCAACTTCTATTCCACGCTCATTGTCGTCTACTGCTTTATGACGTGGATTCCCATGAAGCAGGGTGGTTTGCTTCAGGATATTGCCGCGGTGTTTGATAGCGTGTGCGGTCCGTGGCTCAACCTGTTCCGTCGTTTCATCCCGCCGATGGGCGGTATCGATTTTTCGCCGGTCGTTGCGATTATTGCGTTGCAGTTGGTGCAGAGGCTGGTTCTGCAGCTTCTTATAGGTATACTCGTGTAGAACTGACTTAGTAACTTACGTCGGGCGTGTAGCGCCGAGGCGATGAAAAAGGAGACTTGTTATGGCTATTACCCCTGCAGACATCCAGGCTCAGACTTTCTCTGAGGCCAAGCGTGGCTACGATCCTGCCGAGGTCGACGTCTTCTTGGAGACGCTGTCCTCTGAGGTTGACGCTATGCTCGCTAAGATCGTCGACCTTAAGGGTCGTCTGACTGCTACCGAGCAGCAGCTTGCCGATGCGCAGGCTCAGCTTGCCCAGGCTCAGGATGCCCCCGCCCAGGCCGTTCCTGCCGCCCCCGTGGCTGCTCCCGCCCCTGACTTCTCCGCTCAGGAGCGCCAGATTTCCGCTGCCCTGATCGCTGCCCAGCAGACCGCTGAGACCATCGTCAACGATGCCAATGAGAACGCTGAGCGTATTCGCAACGAGGCTGACGCCAAGGCCCGCGAGGTTATCCGCCAGGCTCTGACCGAAAAGCAGGCTGAGCTCGAGGAGATCGATCGTCTCAAGGCTTCTCGTGAGGAGTTCAAGGCCGAGTATCTCAAGCTCATCCAGCACTTCATGGACGATGCCCAGAACTCCTTCCCGGCCGACCTCATGGCCTCCACGCCGGTCGGTTCTGCCGCTTCTCCTGCGGTGACTGTTCCCGCCGAGCCGCTGCCCGTCGCTGACCCGGTTGTCCCCGTGGCCGATCCCTTCGCCCCGATCGACAACTTCGCTGCCGACGACCTGGACTAACATTCGGCCTACAATTTAGTGCCTAGAAAGGACCCGCAGCTTGCGGGTCCTTTTTTATGACTGTACCGGGGCGCGCAACATAAAAAACCGAGCCCTGCACATAGTGGCGCAGAACTCGGCGAACCGGTGAGCGGTCAAGGATAGGTTTTAGGGCATGTCCCAAAATCTACTTGAGGAGGAAGTCGGAGAGGGGAATGGTACGGGCCTCGCGATGCTCGGGGTCGGCGATGTGGTCGGCAGGATATCCGCAGACGAGCATGTGATAGGGATAGACGCCCTCGGGCAGGTTGAACTGCTCCTGTGCCACCTCGGGCTTAAAATGGCATACCCAGCACGTTCCCAGGCCCTGCTCGGTGGCCTCCATCATCATCTGATCGCACACTATGGACGTATCGATTTCACTGGAATTCATCTGGTCATACGGGCGCACCCAAGCGTCTTCGGTAACGCTACAAATAAGGAAGATGAGCGGAGCGCCAAAGATAGATCCATCACGAGCAAACCGAGGCTGACAAGCAGCAGCCTTCTCCAGAAGCTCAGGCGTATCCAGCACCATCACACGAGAAGGATGATTATTACAAGCAGAAGGAGCAATCCGCCCAGCCTCAACAATGGCATCCACCACAGCCTGCTCAACAGAACGATCCTCAAACAAACGACAAGAATACCGAGACCGAGCCAAATCCAAATACCCCATAACCAAACCCTCCAAAGTCAGCAAATCAATCCAAAGTAAAACAAAGAGTACCCAAAGCCCCATCCAGCCAAACGCCCAACACAGTCCCAAAGTATCCATTTGGGCATAAAGGGCCATATCAGCCAAGACCCAATTACACTCGAACCATCAGCCAAAGTTCCCAATGGTGGTACCTAAGGCGAAGGCCCGACACCTATTTACTTTCGAACGACTCTGCCGCGCAGCCGGAGTGAGAAAGCAAATGGGTGCCGGGCCTTCGCCGGTGGGACGGATACCCCCAATTAACTGTTCTTCATGACAATCGAATCCACAACATCGGCCACATTCTCGCAGCAGTCGGCGCAGTACTCCAGGAAGGCGTAGACGTCACGCCAAGCGATGACCTCGAGCGGATCCTTGCCGTTAACGTGCAGGTTGCGCATGGCGTTGATGTAGAGCTCGTCGGCCTCGGACTCGATGGTGTTGATCTGGATGACCAGCTCGCGCAGCGTTTTGGACTTGCGGTAGTTGGGAAGCTCGACCATCAGGTCTTTCATGGCGCGGCAGGCGTCAGTCACCTTGTGGGCGATGACGATGGCGTCGGGATGGATGCTCTGAATGTTGGTGAAGTAGACGCGCTGCACGACGCCCTCAATACGGTCGAGCACGGTGTCGAGCGCGCAGCTCATCAGATCCAGATCCTCGCGCTCGAGCGGGGTGATAAAGGCGGTGAGCAGGGCGTCTTCGAGCTCGTGGTGCTTCTTGTCTGCCGCATGCTCAATCGCATGCATCTCCTCGAGCATGTCGTGGATCTGCGCGGGATCAAAGTTCTCAAAAATCTTGATGAGCAACTCTGCGGCCTGGACAGCAAGGTCGGCGCAGGCGACGTAGTTGTCAAAGTAGAACGAATCGGGTTTCTTTGCCATGAGTGGGTCCTTTCGAGGCGAAGACGGGTGGGCGAGGTATTGCGGTCCGGATGGCCGTTCGGTTTGACTAGATGAACATCATGAACAGCTTGGCCATGACAAAGCTGATGAGTCCACAAGCGGGGAAGGTGAAGAACCAGGTGAACATCATGTCCTTGACGACACCGAAGTTGATAGCCGAGAGGCGCTTGACGGCGCCGACGCCCATGATGGCGCAGGTTTTGATGTGGGTGGAGGATACGGGGATGCCGGTAAGGGTGGCAAGTAGCAGGTTCGCGGCGCCCGCCAGGTCGGCGGAGAAGCCCTGGTACTTTTCGAGCTTGACCATGCTCTGACCGACAGACTTGATGATGCGCTCACCGCCCACGCTGGTGCCGATACCCATAGTGGCCGAGCACAGCAGCATAATCCAGATGGGGATGCCGGCATCGCCGACGCTCGTCTGGCCGCTGGCGAAGGCCACTCCTAAAAAGAGCACGCCGATGAACTTCTGTCCATCCTGCGCGCCGTGCATGAAGCTCATGGCCGCAGCGCTCGCGATCTGAGCGTATTTAAAGAAGACGTTGGCACGTCGCCTGTTGGCGGCGGCGAAAAGAATCGAGACGAGCTTGCACAGGACCCAGCCCATGACAAAGCCCAGGCCGATGGAGAGCGCCAAGCCGTAGATGACCTTCATCCACTCGTGGACGTTGACGCTGCTCGCGCCGCCGAGGGCGATTGCGGCACCGGTCAGGCCGGCGATAAGGCTGTGGCTTTGCGAGGTGGGGATGCCAAAACGCGATGCCGTGGCGCCGTAGACGACGATGGAGAACAGCGCCGCGCAGAGGCATGCGAGCGCCATGGTGCTGTTTCCGCCAAAGTCGACGATATGTGAGATGGTGTTGGCGACGCTCGCGTTAAAGTGCGTCATGATGAGCACGCCGAGGAAGTTGAATGCGGCGCTCATGAGAATGGCGGCGCGGGCGGGCATGCAGCGCGTGGTGACACAGGTCGCGATGGCGTTGGGCGCGTCGGTCCATCCGTTGACGAAGATAGCGCCGAGTGCGAGGATCACGGTGACGGCAAGGACTGGGTTCGACACAATTTGGCCGAGGAAGGCTGAGAACGTTACGTCCATATATGGGCTTTCTCGAAGTTTGCAGGCACGTTACAAAAACATGATAAATCGTATCACCTCCTGCGGGTTTCTTTACCGAGTTCTGATGGGAGAAGTGAATTTTTTGGCACTAACATTGAATATTTGCCCTGTTGACCGCGGGTGTTCTTTTTGCTAGCACGCCATGAGGACACGTGCGCGCCCCAACATCCCAAAACCACAGCCTGTTCGCTTTACAATGTGCAAACATGCGTTCGATAATAGGAGGCATGGAATATCGACAGACAGATGGTAAAACTCGACGCGTGCACAAGCAGTATGTGGACGTCGTGGCCCGCATCCTCGCGGGCGGACAAGTCGTGCCGGTTACCGTCTGCTGGGTCGACGGTCGCTGTTTTACGATCGACGAGATTGTCTCATCCACCGGTTTTGGCCTAACGGTTCACGGCATTCGTACGGCAACCTATAAGGTTCGTTTTGGTGGGCATGCGACCGAACTGTATCTGGAAGAACAGGCGCGCGAGCGACCGGATGGCTCGCAGGCCCATCTGATGCGTTGGTGGGTGTGGGCATTCGACCGTACGCTCGAGAGTGGGCGCCGCAGGTAAGAGCGCGCGGCATTCGGGTACAATGGCAGGAATCTTGTCACCTACGGCGCTGTCGCGGCGCTTTTGAAAGGATGAAGTATGAACGATATCCAGGGTTATCAGAACGGCCCCATTGAGACCGGCGCAAGCCGTGCCAAGGAGATGTCGCCGCGCGCGTACAACCTTGTCATGTCTGCCCTGATCTTTTTGGGCTTTTGCGCCATGGGCGCCGGTGCTTACTTTACGAGCACCATGTCGTTTGCGCGCATGATGATGAGCGGCGCCGCCTTGCCGCTGGTCTTTGGCTCGTTTATTTTGACCACCGTCGGCATGGTCATGATGTCGGCCGCCGCGGGCAAGCAGTCTGTGGGTCTGTCCCTTGTGGGCTACGTAATCTTTGCGAGTACCTTTGGCCTGGCCGCGTCGTTTGGCCTTGCCAATTACGACCTGCCCACCATCAACACTGCCTTTATCGCCACGGCCGCCATCACCTTTGTCTTTGGTGCGCTGGGCGTGACCTTCCCCAAGTTCTTCCAGCGTGTGTACGGCATTGGTTTTGGCATCCTGCTTGCCACGATTCTGGTCGAGATCGTGCTGATGTTCATGGGCGTCTCGCAGTCCATCACCGACCTGATCGTGATCGTGGTGTTCGCCGGCTTTATTGGCTATGACACCTATGTGGCCACGACGGTGCCGCCCACGCTGCCCAACGCCGTGCTCATGGCATCCAACCTGTTCGTGGACATCATCAACGTGTTCCTGCGCATCCTGAATATCCTTGGTCGTCGCGATTAAAGCGCGGCATTGCGACGCTTCCTGCCGGACACGGTAAAACGATGCGAAAGGCGGTCCTTCGGGGCCGTCTTTTTTGTGCGCGGCGGGGTATGATGGATGGGAAAAAGCCGATAGCGGCAGCGACAGGAAAGGTGGCCACGAATGGCAGATGTCGACAACAGGAACCGTAACCGCAGGTCTAACCGAGCGGGTCAGCCCAATCCCAAGCGCGAGGCGCGTGCCAAGGCCGCCGAGCGCCATGTGGTGGCTGTGTCCGAGGCCTGCGCCAAGGACATCGAGCGTTCGCTTGCCGGCGTGCGCGAGTTCGATGGCATGCCTGCCGGATTTATCGCGGCGATGAAGGCCAAGGCCCACGCGGCCGACGCTGCCGAGGAACAGGTTGCCGAGGAGTCTGAGGCCGCCGAGGAGCCCGAGGTCGAGGCCGCTGAGGTTGCATCCGTCGAGACCGAGGTTGCGGCCGAGCCTGCACCCGCCGAGGAGGCCACGGAGACCGAGTCCGCGCCTGCCGCCGAAAAGCCCGCTCCGGTCCTGCCCGAGGTCACCGTGCTCGACGCCTCTGCCACGCAGGCCATTCTGGATAACGGCCGAGGCTACGCGCAGTTCTGTGACATGGCCGTGCTTGCCTTTGCCTCGTTCACCAATCCGGGCGGTGGCTACATCCAGGGCTATCTGGGCCAGGAGGCCACGCTCTGTGCCGATTCGTACCTGTACAACGTGCTCGATAAGCAGCGCAAATGGTACGGCGAGAACCGTCGTCGCAACATCAACTGCGAGCTTTACCGCAACCGTGCGCTGGTGGTGCCTGCGGTGCGCTTCGACCGCAATCACGTACATGCATATGCTGACGTGATCGTTGCCGCCGCGCCCAACGCCAAGCGCGCTCGCCAGGAGTATCGCGTGGGTGACGATGCCTTGCTGGATGCCCTGCGCGATCGCATCCGCTTTGTGCTTGCCATCTGCGATGAGCTGGGTCGCGAGAAGCTCGTGCTGGGCGCTTGGGGCTGCGACAACAACGGCTTTGATGCCGAGACCGTGGCCGAGCTCTTCCGTAAGGAGCTCGCGTCGGGCGACTTTAAGGTCAAGCAGGTCTTCTTTGCCGTGCCCTCTACGCGCTGGGACGAGGATTTTGCCAAGTTCGAGCACGTGCTGGCAAACTTCCCCGAGCGCAACGAGGAGTCCTATGCCCAGGTGGCCGCCCGCGCCGCGGCCGCCCGTGCCGCCGAGCAGGCTCAGGCCGCTGCTGAGGACGATGAGGATGACGACGACTGGCGCAAATACCTGTAATCGGTATGTGCTGACAGATAGGTCGATCCGGCAGGCATGCGCGACGGCACCGCGGTGCGCTATGCGCACGATGTGCGCTGGTGCGGCGTGGCCCAGCGCGACCTGGGCGAGGGCTGGCACGTGATTGAGGAAGGCCTAAACGGCCGCACGACGGTGCGCGACGACATGTGCCATCTGGACACCAATCTCAACGGCATCCGCGCACTTCCGATGCTGCTCGAGGCCCATAAGCCGCTGGACGCCATTGTGATCATGCTGGGCACCAACGACTGTAAGACGGTCTTTAACGTGACAGCTTCCGATATCGCCCGTGGCGCCATGGCGCTGATTCGCGCCGTCCGCGCGTTTCCGTGGACCGACGCTGCGCCTTGTCCGCGCATTCTGCTGATGGCGCCTATCAAGATTAAGCCGCAGATCGCCGACGTATATATGACCGATTTTGACGAGCATTCCGTAGAAGCCTCGGAACATTTTGGTGAGTACTACGCGCATGTGGCTGAGCAGTTTGGCTGCGACTTTTTGAATGCCGCCGACTTTGCCGAGCCGGGCGATATCGACTATCTGCATATGATGCCCGAAAGCCATGAGAGCCTGGGTCACGCCGTGGCAGCCAAGCTCCAAGAGATGCTCGGTGAGTAGCGCGACCCCAAACCACCGCAAAGGTGTCTGTCCCCTTTGCGGTGGTTTGGGCTGCGAATCTTAATACTGCCACATGTGATTGACGGGGCCGGAGCCTTTGCCCATGTTCAGGCCGGCGGCCAGAGCGCCTGTCAGGTATGCCTTGCCCGCATTGACGGCGTCGGCAAGATCCATGCCCTGGGCCAGCGCGCAGGCGATGGCGGACGAGAGCGTGCAGCCGGTGCCGTGCGTGTTGTCGGTCTCGATGCGCTTGTGGCGGAACCACGTGGTGAGTGGATCTCCCAGATGGTTGCCCTCGTCATCGAGTGGCGCGGGTTCGGCCAGTACATCGTTGGCCTCGTTGACAAGATGCCCACCCTTAACGAGGGATGCGCAACCAAAGCGGCGGGTGAGGAGCATGGCAGCATTTTGCTGCGTGCGCTCGGAGTCGACCTCGTAGTCGAGCAGGGCCATGGCTTCGGGAATATTGGGCGTGATAACCGTCGCTAGCGGGAACAGGCGGCGGGTGAGTGCCTCGGCGGCATCTTCGGCAATCAGCCGTGCGCCCGAGGTGGCTACCATGACGGGGTCGACTACCACGTTTGTCGCGTTCCAAACGCTCAGGCGGTCGGCGATAACATCGATAATCTCGGCAGAGGAAACCATGCCAATCTTGACGGCGTTGGGGCGGATATCGTCAAAAACGGCATCGATCTGCGCCGCGACAATATCTGGGGAGATGTTCTGCACGGCGGTGACGCCTAGGGTGTTTTGTGCGGTTATGGCTGTGATGGCCGTCTCGGCATACAGGCGGTGCGCCGTGATGGTCTTGATGTCGGCCTGAATGCCGGCACCACCGCTGGAATCGGATCCGGCGATGGATAGAACGGCGGGTACCTTACTGCGATCCATGTTCGCTCCCTTGTTCGGTCGGATTCAAATGGGTCTTCTGCCTGCATTATAAAGTTGCCCGGGATGGCTGTATGGCAATCCCGGGCGGGCGATGCAATCTTTACGCAAATGCAAGCAAATGTTCACACGTCAACAATTGACAGGCACCAGCTCGCCGCCAGAAGCGGCCGCGGCGACAGGGCTAGTCCTCCATGCCGAGGTCGATCGTGGTGCCCTCGAAGATCTTGTTGACGGTGCGGACGGCGCACATCTTGCCACACATGGTGCAAGTGCCCTCGGTGGCGGCGGGGGACTCCTCGTAGCGCTTCTTGCCCGTAACCGGGTCGAGCGCGCACTTCCACATGGCGTCCCAGTCGAGCTTGCGGCGTACCTGCCCCATCTTGTCGTCCATGTCGCGGGCGTGGGGCACCTTTTTGGCGATGTCGGCGGCGTGTGCAGCGATCTTGGTGGCCATGAGGCCGTCGAGCACATCCTGGGCGTTGGGCAGGCATAGGTGCTCTGCCGGTGTCACGTAGCACAGGAAGTCGGCACCGGAGCTGGCGGAGATGGCGCCGCCGATGGCAGCGGTGATGTGGTCGTAACCCACGCCGATATCGGTCACCAGCGGCCCCAGCACATAGAACGGGGCGTTGTGGCACAGACGCTTCTGCAGCTTCATATTGGCGGCGATCTCGTCGAGCGCCATGTGACCCGGGCCCTCGACCATGACCTGGACGCCGGCGGCCCAAGCACGCTTGCACAGCTTGCCCAGTTCGATCATCTCGGCAGTCTCGGTGGCGTCGTTGGAGTCGTAGAGACAGCCCGGGCGGCAGGAGTCGCCGAGCGAGATCGTTACGTCGTACTCGTGGCAGATTTCGAGCACCTCGTCGTAGAACTCGTAGAAGGGGTTCTCGTTACCGGTGACTTCCATCCAGCCAAACAGCAGCGAGCCGCCGCGGCTGACGATGTTCATGAGGCGGCCGGTCTCCTTGAAGGTCTTGATGACCGATTTATTGATGCCGCAGTGGATGGTCATAAAGTCCACGCCGTCTTCGGCGTGTGCACGCACGACCTCGAGCAGATCGTCCTTGGTCAGCTTGACCAGCGGCTTTTCCATGTAGCCGATGGCATCGTACATGGGGACGGTGCCTACCATGAGCGGCGTCTCGTCGATGAGCTGCTGGCGGAACTGGCGCGTCTTGCCCGAGTTGGAGAGGTCCATGATGGCGTCGGCGCCAAAGTCCTCGGCGATCTTGACCTTCTTCCATTCCTCAGCGGCGTCGGCCTTGTCGCCCGAGATGCCCAAGTTCACGTTGACCTTGGTGGACAGGCCCTCGCCGACGCCAAAGGCACGCATGCCCTTTTTGATATGCACGATGTTGGCGGGGATGGCGATGCGGCCGTCGGCCACGCGTTCGCGAATGTACTCGGGGTCGCGATGCTCGCGCTCGGCGACTTCCTTCATCTGCGGTGTGATCTGCCCGGCGCGGGCGAAGTCGATTTGCGTGACGAGCTTGGGCTCGGTCTGTGTGCTCATTGGCACGGCTCCCTTCGTTGGCATTACCCATATCAGGTTTGCGGGTCAGGGCGGGCGCGCCCAGTCTCAGCCTGCCGTCTTGTCCTGCAAGCTCCCCGTTATGTCATGGGCTCAAGTATAGCCTGAATGGGTACGATTGGCCTAACAAGCGTGCCCGTGGGGAGGCGTACATGGAAGACAAGCATCTATATCGAGAGACACAATGGGACGTATCGGCCGAGGAGGGCCGTGCACACCATGGGTTGGTCGCGATTGGCTTTGCGGTGCTTGCCGTGCTGGTGATTGCCTTTTGGATTTGGACGTTTGGCGGTCGCGGCGGCGCCGCCTGGGAGTTTGAGGCCGACGAGGGCCTGCCGATTATGACGGTGAGGAGTACTGGCGGTAATGCCAATACGCTCGCCGTTCCGGGCGATTATTGGTACCCGTGCGATGAGTTTGTGCAGTTGCAGCTGAGTGGTGGGTCTATTCCTGGTGAGGAAATCGAACGCGTGACGTATGATGCGACGTTCAAAACGTTGACGGTGAAGCTCAAAGATCAAGGGGATGTGCCCACGACGATGGATATCGCGCTGACGGAATGGCGCCTGGAGCCCCCGTCGGGTGTTGCGGTGTCCGAGGTCGAGCACGTCAAGATTGTCTATCAGGACGGTTCGACAAACGGGATTGCAAAGGCCGACGGTCTAGCTGAATAGGTGTCGAGCCTAGCAGCCAATTCATAAAAGTTGCGGTGGAATAGTTCCTGATTGTGCGAAAAAGGCTCAAATAGGAATTATTCCACCGCAAGTTATATAGAGAAGGCTGAGCGGGTCAGTGTTGGGTGCCGGCTCTAGAGCATCTGTTCGTTGATGAACACGAGGGTGCCTAGGTATGAGAGCTCGGGGACGTGGCGATAGCCGATGTTGAATGCGGTAAGTTCGCTTGCATCCTCGAGCTTGTTTTCTGCCATCCACCGCACCATGGAGCCGCGCGCCTTTTTGCTGGCGGTCGAGCGTTGGATGGGCTTGCCGTTGCGGATGCCTTCGCCAAAGAGACAAGTGACGGTCGTGGCGTCGCCTGCGAGATGGGGTAGAACGGCCTTGGCGTACTCCGCGCTGGCAAGGTTGACGACCGTGGTGTTGGAGCCGGTCGGCGCAATTGCCTGCGCAAGTCGATTCCCCCAGAAGGCATAGAGATCGCGAGCGCCGTCGACGGCGAGCTTGGCTCCCATTTCGAGCCGATAGGGCTCAACGCCATGGAAAGGCCGCACGCATCCGTACAATCCGGAGAGGATCCATAGATGGTCTTGCAGCCATGCGAGCTGTGCGGCATCCATGACCTCGGGCGCCATGCTTTGGTATTGGATACCGTGGTAGGACATGACGGCGGGGGAGATTCGACGCGCGATATCGGGATCGGCGAGGTCGGCATCGCTCAGGACGGGCATAAATTCGTGAAGCGTATCCAGGCACGTTGTAAGCAGCCTGTCGCTCACGTTCCAAAGAGCCTGCAGGCCGCCGCTGCCTTCATTTCGCTCAATATCTAGCAACGCGCGATGCAGTCGAGCCGTCTCGCGCGCAAAGGGCGGAATGCCCAGGACTTCAAAAGCATCTTGGGCCGAGCGCATCTGCTTGGCGGGCGAAATGATGACCTGCAGCATGGACTCTCCTCTGTCAAAAAGGAAGTTGCGGTGGAATACGGTCTGTTTTGGCCGTTTATAGGCCAGTTTAGTCCGTATTTCACCGCAAGTTATGAAGGGCTGGTTAGGCGCGCTCGAGGAAGGCCTTGTAGCCGCGGTAGGCCTCGTAGATATCGGCCTTGTTGGCGACCTCCCATAGGGCGTGCATGGACAGAACGGCAACGCCGGAGTCGATGACATTCATGCCGTACTTGGCCATGATGTAGGCGATGGTGCCGCCGCCACCTGCGTTGACGCGGCCGAGCTCACAGGTCTGGAAATCCACGCCTGCCTTGTCCATGATGTCGCGGACGAGGGCCACATACTCGGCATCGGCGTCGTTGGAGCCACCCTTGCCGCGGCTGCCCGTGTACTTGTTAAAGCACAGGCCGCGACCCATAAAGGCGGCGTTCTTGGTCTCGAACTTGGCGGCATAGCCCGGGTCGAAGCCGGCGGACACGTCAGAGGAGAGCATGCGGCTGCGGGCGAGCGCGCGGCGCAGGGCCAGCGGGCTACCCTCGCCGGCGAGCGTCATGATCTCGGCGACGGTGTTCTCGAAGAAGCGGCTCGTCATGCCGGTGGCACCCACGGAACCGATCTCCTCTTTGTCGACGATGAGCGTGATGCTCGTGCGCTCCACGTTGGTGACGTTGATCTGGGCGAGCATAGAGGGGTAGGCGCAGACGCGGTCGTCGTGGCCATAGCCCAAGATCATGGAGCGGTCGAGGCCCATGTCGCGGGCGGGGCCGGCGGGCACGACCTCGATCTCGGCGGAGAGGAAGTCCTCCTCCTCGACGCCGTACTGCTCTTTGAGGATGTCCAAGAACATCTGCTTGACGGGCTCCTTGGGAGCGTCCTTGTCGTCCT
>CATZKS010000046.1 GCA_958421035.1 uncultured Collinsella sp.
GCGCAGGGGGCGCTGATGCGGCCCTCCCTCTTACACCACAAAAATTCACGCCATCTATGCAGGCACCCTCGGCTGCTGAATACTCCCAAAAATGCACGCCGCATCCTACCCCAGGCACCCGCAGCTACTCTGCGAGTGCGTGGCCTAATAGTAAGTTGCGGTGGAATAGTTCCCGTTTATGGCTCTGCTATGCCAAACGGGAACTATTCCACCGCAACTAATCGAGAGGGCTCTTGGTTGTTATTTGCACTGACATTTGTCATGAAATGGCAGGCCATTAGGGGTTGCTACTCGTAGTTGCGGTAGGGTTGGGGCAGATTCTAACTAGAAATGGTGGTCGCTACCGGTTGTTCTCGGCATACTCGGCTCATTCGATTACGGTCGCCACATGAAAGGAACTGTCATGGATCTTGCGATGGCACATCGCCTCGTCGATCGCCGCAAAGCTGCCGGTCTTTCCCAAGAGGCGCTTGCTGCTCAGCTTGGCGTAAGTCGCCAGGCTGTCAGTAAATGGGAGCGCAGTGAGTCCTCACCCGATACCGATAACCTTATTGCGCTCGCCGCACTGTATGGCGTGTCGTTGGACGAGCTGTTGTATGGGGAAGCGGCTAGCGATGCCGACGACCTTGAGGACGGCAGTGCCGACACCGAGACGGCGGATGTGGCTGACGAGGCTGAGGCTTCTACTGAGCACGCCGATTGCGGCGACAAACCACTTGTCGATATTTCCCTCGCGCGCGGCATCCACGTCATTGATCCCAATAAAGGCGAGGAAGTCCATGTTGGCTGGAGCGGCATCCATGTGACCAACGACCGCAAGGGTGAAGAGGTGCACGTGGGGCCGGGCGGCGTACATATTGACACGCTAGAGGACGACGGGCACAGCGTGCACACCAATGCCGATGGCACCGTGGTTATCGACGGCGAACAATTCTCCAGCTGGAAAGAGGCGCGCGACAAGCTCGACCATCATGGCAAGCATTTCCACACCAAGCTCGGTCGCGCGTGGAATAAGTTCCCCTTCCCCGTGCTTGTCGCCCTCGCCTATCTGGCGCTCGGCACTATTTGCGGCGTGTGGACTACGGGACTTTTCCTCGTCTTTTTGATTCCCGTCTACTACGCGCTTGGCGATTTCATCGACCGACGTCATCTGTCAAAGCTTGTCGACGCCGTCTACCCGGCAGCTGTCATAACTTGGTTCCTCTACATGTGGCTCTGCCTGGGACAGCCCCATCCCGCATGGGTCATCCTCATCACGATCCCCATCGTAAAAACGCTTATGCACTGGTGCCGCAAACAATGGAAGCACCGCAAACAGGCCTAAACCGCCCTAACCCGCCAGCGCCACTCATCCGACACCGCCCGTCCCTTCCAAGTTGCGGTGATATAGGGACTGTTTTGAGGCTCCAAAGCGCCAAACAGTCCCTATATCACCGCAACTAACAAACAATTGGGTCAGTTCCGGCACGGAGATAAGCATTGAGCTGACCGCGCGCCAAGAAAAGGGCCTATTTACTACGTTTAGCCCGAAGGGGCCGACCATACCCGCTTTTTTCGAAAACTGGCAAGCTTTCTACCTGCGGTTTTATTTTTACAATCTTTGTCATGGTCGAGGGTGTGGTAGCAAACGTAGTAGATAGGTCCATTTTGTGGCAACGGATCATTCAAGCTCAATCTCGAAGGCTGAAGAGAGCCTCTCATCCACGCCTGCGAGCGAAAACCAAATAGAATGAAAGGCAAATGGAAAGCCCGTTTGACGAGCGGAGAACATATGCGCGACGTAGCCGAAAGCGACTGGAAGCTGTTTAAGAAAATGCTTCCTCAATGGCAAGAACGTTATATGGAAAAGCTCATCGGCCGGTACGTTGAGATGCTGAACGGCGACAGCGAAGCGTCCAGTAGATTTTGGGCGCTAGAAGAGCGTATCAATAGGGATAAGCTGTCCTCAGGAGTGCTGGTGAACGACCTTCGCCGCAGTACAATGCACCGTGAGATAGCCAATTTGCTTATCGACAGCGTGATTACCCTCGACGATCTTGACGGTTTTACCGAAGACATTAAAAGCTATGCGCAACACTGGACTGGCCAGTAAGAGCACTGAACGACAGACATCCCCAGCAAAGCGGGGCAAACGCCGGGCCACCTAATGGTTGTCCGGCGTTTGTCCAGATTAACCTGCCAAAGATGAACCTGTCCCTTTTTGGCGGGTTACTCGGCGCTTTTAAGAGCGCCGAGTAACCCGTTCTGGGATTCAAGCTGTAGCGAGCCACCGACGCGCCCACAGCCACTAAATTGCATAAACCGCCCCGCCGATTGCATATTTCGGCGGGGCGGTTGCTTTTTGCCTACGGGTAACCCAGGGGGCGGCGTGCAAATTCCGGAGAATTCAGCATCCCGGAGTCCGCGGGTGTGGGAGCGGGCGCACAAAAGCGCATTGAAAGCCTGACTTTGAGCTCCGGCGCCTCGAGGACCGCTCATTTTTTTGCAGAATGCGGCCCGCGGCGCCTGTCTCTCGCCCAAAATCCAGTATGCAGGCACCCTCGGCTGCTGAATACTCCCAAAAATGCACGCCGCATCCTACCCCAGGCACTTGCAGCAAGAAGACGAATAGCCTCGGCCTCCCCGGTTACCGCAGGAGGCCCCAAGGCTTACCTCCCAAATCTTTCCGCAGGACGGAAGGACCCCGCCGCGCGAAGCGCGCAGCGGGGTCCTGACATGTCCGAGGACGATTTGGGAGGTAAGCCCTGGGGCCTCCGATGGGAGCAGTTCCAGCCGGGGCTATTCGTCGCCGAAGCTGATGCCCAACGCCTTGGCCTCGCGTACCAGGTCGCTCTGGGGATCGACATACTTGAGCTTGCCGGCGACCTCCTCGAGCGGCATGTGGCACATCTTGCCGTCACGCAGGGCAATCATGTAGCCAAACTCGCCACGCAGGCAGCCGAGCGCTGCCTCGACGCCGCACTGGGTCGCAAAGATGCGGTCCTGGGCGTCGGGCTGGCCGCCGCGCTGCGTGTGGCCGGGGATGGCGACGCGGGTCTCGCGACCAGTCTTGGCTTCGATCTCCTTGGCGATGTCGTAGACAATCGACGGACTCGTGCGCTCGGCGAGCTTTTTCTTGTACTCCTTCTTGGACAGCGCCGCGTCCTCCTTAGAGATGGCGCCCTCGGCGACGGCCACGATGGTAAAGCGGCTGCCGGTCTCCATGCGATGCTCGATGGTCTTGATGACGTTATCCATGTCGTAGGGGATCTCGGGAATCAAGATGACATCCGCGCCGCCCGCGACGCCGGCGTACAGCGGAATCCAGCCAACCTTGTGGCCCATGATCTCGATGACAAACACGCGGCCGTGGCTCGAGGCGGTAGTGTGGATGTCGTCGATGCACTTGGTGGCGACGTCGATGGCGCTCGTAAAGCCAAACGTCAGCTCGGTGCCCCAGGTGTCGTTATCGATGGTCTTAGGCAGGGCGATAACGTTGAGGCCCTCTTCGCGCAGACGGTTGGCGGTCTTGGTGGAGCCGTTGCCGCCCAGCATAAACAGGCAGTCGAGCTGCAGCTTATGATAGGTGTGGACCATTGCCGGCACCTTCTCGACGCCGTCGGCCTCGGGAATATCCAGGCGCTTGAACGGCGTACGGCTCGTGCCCAGGATGGTGCCGCCACGGGTAAGGATGCCGCTAAAATCGGCGGGCGTCATGACGCGGAACCGGCTGTAGATAAGGCCCTGGTAGCCGTCCTCAAAACCATAGATCTCAATAGGCTCTTCGCTATTGGTCATAAGCGTTTTGACAATGCCGCGCATGGTGGCGTTGAGCGCCTGGCAGTCGCCGCCACTAGTAAGAAGACCGATCCTAAGCATGGTGAATCCTTCCGGGCAAGTTATAACATGCGCATAAGTTTACCCCCGCACACTGTTGATGCGGGGGTAAAACGTGTTAGCTCAAGCGTATGGAAATGTAAGCAACGTCAGGCGAGCGTAAGGTCGACGGGCCTGGCTCCTTACAGTGCGAAGGCATCGACGTTGCCCCAGTGACGGCGCAGCGTGATGGCGGCAGCGGGCTCGGTATTGTCAAAGACGACCGACCACTGCGTGTTGCTGGTGATGTCTTCCGGATTGGGCTCTTGCGCCGCAGCGCGCAGGGCCTTCCAAACGACTGTCTCGTCCTGGGCACCGACATGGGCGTCAAGGACATCGGCGATTGCGACGGCGCGCTCTTTACCATGGCCCAGCTCGCCATTCTTTTGGTTGGGCAGCACTTCGTCGCCATAGCAGGCGTAGAAGTTCGTAACCTGGCGTACAGGAGTCGCTTTGAAAGCGCGGTCCGGATCGCGCGGATCCCACTCTACTACGCGCGCGTCACCGGCGGCGTCGTTGATAAAGAAGTGGTAATCGCGTCCTGCCATGGCGTGCATGTCGTAGGCGGAAAGCAGGTCGACAGCTTCTTGCGTGGTGGCGGCACGGTCGAGCACCAGGCGGATGGCGAGCGAGGTATTGATGACGGGGCGTTGCGTGTCCTGGTCACAGGGCTGGGAATCCAGGGTGAGTACGGCAATGGACACGCCGCATTCGTTAACACCGTCGAGCTGGGCAAATGGGCCCATGAGTGCGGCGGCCCGTCCGGCGACGGAGTCAAGCGGAGTGTTATCGCCCAGGTTGTTAAGGGCGGCAAACCCGATGGAGGCATAGCCGCCGCGTGGGTGATTGCGCACCAGCAGCGCTGAGGTGTCGTCCTTAAAGTCGTAATTGCGACCGGTGCGCACGCGGCCTTCGGCATCTACGGCGACAAAAGCGCTGCAGGCAAACTGGGGCGCCTGGACATGTACCGGCACACCGGGCAGCACCTGCGCCACCACGGCATCGATGTAGGCCTGGTCGTCGCGCACGCCAGCGGCGATGATGCGATCAAGATCGTAGTCGTAGGCGATGTCGATTGCGTACAGGTCATAGCCATCCGCGTAGCCGGTCAAGCGTTTGAGCGACGCGGCGGACTTGATTTGCTTGTGATAAACGATACCGGTGGCAGCGGCAAGGCCGACGGCGACTCCCGCGACACCGCAGGCGATGGCAATGTTACGTGGCTTCATGGCGGCTCCTCTCGTCCTGTTAGCGTAATTGTCGCAAAAGGTGCACGGGCATGATGGCTCAACTTGGTGAACGGTGCGGGATTAAACACGGAATGAAGAGTGCAGCGCTGGCGCGGCGGGGTATGCTGGAAGGGACCATCAACCCAGCGAAAGGGGAGAGCATGACGGATCAGGAAACGCCCGAGCGCGCGCATGTGACGGCCGATGATATCGAGGCCGCCAACGACCTTATCGACTTTATCGAGGCATGCCCCAGCATGTTCCATACGGCGGCGACCATTATGGCCGAGCTCGACGAGGCGGGCTTTACCTACCTGTCCGAGAACGCGGCGTGGGACATCGAGCCGGGCGGGCGTTATTACACGCAGCGCAACACCTCGAGCGTTATCGCCTTTAAGGTGGGCGAGGACCTGGCTGCTACGTGGGGCGAGGACGGCGTTGCCGGCGACTACCATTTTCAGCTGACGGCGTCGCACAGCGACTCGCCGACGTTTAAGGTTAAGGCCGTGCCCGAGCTCGACGGCGCGGGCGAGACGCTGCGCCTGAACACCGAGGCCTACGGCGGCATGATCGACTACACCTGGTTCGACCGTCCGCTGGCACTCGCGGGCCGCGTGCTGGTACGCGAGGGCGACCGTATTGAGAGCCGCCTGCTTGCCACCGAGCGCGAGGTCGCTATTATCCCGAGCCTTGCCATCCACATGAACCGCGGCGTTAACGAGGGCTTTGCTCCCAACCGAGCCGTCGACCTGTGCCCGCTCATCAGCGCCGGCGAACTCAAGCAGGGAGATTTTGATGCCCTGATTGCCGAAGAGCTGGACGTTGAGCCCGAGCAAATTCTGGGCCGCGATTTGTTCCTGGTCAACCGCCAGGATGCGCGCATTTGGGGCTGGGCCGACGAGTTTATCTCGACGCCCAAGCTCGACGACCTGGCCTGCGCCTATACCTCGCTGCAGGCATTTTTGGGTGCCGAGAACGCGCACGACGTTTCGGTCTTTTGCTGCTTTGATAATGAGGAGGTTGGCTCCGAGACCAAGCAGGGCGCCATGTCGACGTTCTTGGCCGACGCGCTGCGCCGCATTAACGGATCGCTGGGCTTTGACGACGAGTCGTATCATCGCGCCCTTGCCGCATCGATGCTCGTGAGCTGCGACAACGCGCATGCCGTGCACCCCAACCACGCCGAGAAGTGCGACGCCCGCAGCCAGGTGGTGCTCAACGGCGGTATCGTCATCAAGGAGGCAGCCAACCAGCACTATTGTACCGATGCCTTTAGCCGCGCGGTGTTCCAAGCTATTTGCGATGACGCCGACGTGCCCACGCAGGCCTTCGCCAACAAGAGCGATATGGCCGGCGGATCCACGCTCGGCAATCTGTCCAATATGCAGGCGAGCATGCATGCCGTGGACGTGGGCCTGCCGCAGCTGGCCATGCACTCGAGCTACGAGACCGGCGGCGTGCGCGACGTCATGTACGCCATCCGCGCCCTCACAGCCTTCTACGAGCGAAACCTAACCATCAACGGTGCCGAAAGCGTGGAGCTCTAAAACCTGCTAAAAGGGACAGGTTTATTATGCAGGTTTTATCTGGGCAAATGCCGCAAAGCCAACAGCTGGACAGAATTGTTATGACACCGCAGGTTGAGCAAGCGTCAGCGAGCGATGTCCAGAGCGAACAAGTTGGCATGAAAAAGGCAAGGCATAGACCTTCTGGTCATGCCTTGCCTTTTGAATGACAAATTGTCGCTCTGGGCGGCGCGCAGCGTCGACCGGTCCGCCGTTCGTTAGAACGGCGGAACCCTAATGTTCGATCCAACAACGTAAAGTTTCGCCGGCTTGCAGGTGACGCAGGTTCTCCGCGGCGATGTCGACCACATTGTTGAGCGTGGCTGCCAGGTGGAACCAGCCGGAGACGTGTGGCGTGATGAGCATGTTGGGCGCATTCCACAGTGGGCTTGTCTCAGGCAGCGGTTCGGGGTCGGTGACGTCGACCGCGGCGCCGGCGAGATGTCCCGACTCCAGAGCGGCAACCAAATCGTCGGCAACCACAAGATCGCCGCGGCCGCCGTTGGCAAAGAAGGCGCCCGGTTTCATCGCGGCGAAGAACTCGGCGTTCGCCAGACCGCGCGTCTCGGGCGTGCTGGGCATAAAGGACGTGACGATGTCAGCCTCGGCCAGGCGCTCGGGGAGGGCGTCCATGCCGTCCATGTCCTCAAACACAATGGGGTAGACGAGTGGATGGCGCTTGATGCCGCGGACGTGCGCGCCCATGTTGCGGCAGAGTGTGGCGAAGTGGCCGCCGATATCGCCCGCGCCTAGCACCAGCACATTGGCGTTCTTGAGCGAGGTGACCGGCCCCAAATCCTCCCAGCGATGCTCGCGCTGCAAGTCGTGATAGCCGGGCAGGCGCTTCATCATAGAAAGGACCATGGCAAACATATGCTCGCTTACGGCCTGGCCGTAGGCGCCCACCGAGCAGGAAAGCTTAGCGTCGGCTGGCACGGTGCCGGCGGCCAAGTAGTCGTCATAGCCGGCGGTCTGCAATTGTAACAGCTGGAGATGCTCGCATGCCGTGAGCATGCCAGGGTCGATGTTGCCCAAGATCACGTCGGCATCGGCGATCTGCTCGCGCGTGGCGGCGTCGGAGCTCGTGTAGATAAAGTCCTCGCCCGGAGCGCTCGACTCAAGAATTGCGCGATGGCGGTCATTGACGGGCAGCAAAACCAGGATGTTCACAAGCAGTCCTCTCCGCTCGACCTGCCAAAAAGGGACAGGTTTATTTTGGCAGGTTTTATCAGGCAAAACGTTTAAATAAAACGCCGGATGCAAGACGAGCGTGCCCGTCAGCATCCGGCGCATCCACGGCTACCAGCTCAGCAGCTCGTAGCCGTCCTCGGTCACCACGAGCTGTACCTCGCACTGGGCCGAATCGCTGCCGTCCTTGGTGCGCACGCACCAGCCGTCACCCTTGCTGATCTTGATGTCGGGCGCTCCGGCGTTGACCATGGGCTCGATGGTAAAGACCATGCCCGGAGCCATGATGGTGTCCACATCGGGTGCCTCGGTGGTAAAGCCCACAAACGGGTCCTCGTGGAACTCCTTACCGATGCCGTGTCCGCCGTACTCGCGTACCACACTAAAGCCGGCGTCCTCGACCGTCTTTTGCACGGCCTCGGCCATCACAGACAGCGGCAGCCACGGCTTGACGGCAGCCAGACCCGCCTCCACGCTGGCGCGGGTGACGTCGACCAGGCGCTGGCGCTCGGCAGAGACCTCGCCGATGCAGAACATGCGGCTCGAATCACTAAAGTAGCCGTCAAGAATCGTGGAGCAGTCGACGTTGATGATGTCGCCCTCGTGCAGCACGTCCGTATCGCAGGGGATGCCGTGACAGACCACGTCGTTGATCGAGGTGCAAACGCTCTTGGGGTAGCCCTCATAGTTGAGGTCGGCCGGCGTGCCGCCGTGCTCGACGGTGTAGTCGTAGATCATCTGGTCGATCTGGTTGGTGGTCATGCCCGCGGCGATGTGTTCGCCTGCGTAATCGAGCACGCCCACGTTGATGGCGGCCGAGCGCTTGATGCCCTCGATATCGGCGGGCGCCTTGTAGAGCGTGCGGGGCAAAACCTCCCAGCCCTCTTCCCACAGGCGCTCAAGGCGCTCATCAAAGGCGCTATGGCATTTCTTATATTTTTTGCCGCTGCCGCACCAGCAAGCGTCGTTGCGGCCGGGCACGGGTCCGTTGTCATACATGGCTAACTTCCTTTCATCCGCAGCTAGTATAGCCCACCCACGCGTCCATAAAAGTTGCGGTGATATAGTTCCGATTTAAGCGGTTTAACAGCACAAATAGGAACTATATCACCGCAACTGATGGAGCGGGATGGCTGACACTAGCTGCTGCGTGGTTTTGCTAGTAGCTCACCTGGCAGGAGATGCTGAGGGCGCGCACGCGCGCGGCAATGGCGTCGAGGACGTCGGGTGCTGCTTTGGCAAGGCCGGCGACCGGCGTCTCGCGCGCCACCGTGTAGATGGTCGCCTCCTGCGGACGAATGCGCTCGAGCGCCGCGAGCCAGGGGGCGACGTATTCCTCGCCGGTGTTGTCGATGAGCTTGCCCTGATACTCGCCGGTCAAAAAGATCGTCTGGATAATGACGTGGCCGTTAAAGCTCGCGAACGTCTCGATCTGGTGCTCCACATCGTAAGGGCCAACGGGTTGATCGAGCAGCTGGATAAATGCCGGATCGACCGTATCCAGCTTGAGGATGTTGTCGTCGACCATCATGAGCGCATCGTGCACCTGGGGACGGCCGGCGCGCGTGCCGTTGGAGAGCACGGCAATCTTGGTGTTTGGGGCCAGCTGGTCGCGAAGCGCGACGGCACCGGCGATGGCCTGCGGAAACTCCGGTGCGGCGGTGGGCTCGCCGTTGCCTGCGAAGGTGATCACATCGGGGAGCTCGCCTTCGGCTGCCATCTCGCGCAGCTTTGCCTCGAGCGCGTCGAGTACCACGGCAGCTGTGTTGTACGGCTCATGGCAGGGGCGCTCGGCATTGAGGCCGTTTTCGCAGTAAATGCAGTCGAACGTGCAGATTTTGCCGCTGGCCGGCATCATGTTGACGCCGAGCGAGAGACCGAGGCGACGGCTGCGAACGGGCCCAAAGATGGGGCTGGCATTCAAAAACGTAGACATAGGCATATGCTCCTCAAGACAATTGTGCCTAAGCATAGCATCGGCTCCAAAGCAAGGTGCGGGCTCTTGCTTTACAAGTTTCGTTTTTTAACGTCGCTCATTATGCCGTGCCATGAAAAGCCTCGGGTCGGGTACAGTTAATCTGTTAACAAGGCGTAAGGCAATGCGAGCCTATCCAACCGTACTGAAGTGCAACTGGATGGGCTTTGACGATGGGAACACAGTATGGATTTTACGGTCGAGAATGCGGGCACCACGATCGCCTGCCGCGAGTATGCTGGCCCGGTTGTATCGTCCGATGCACCCGCCTTGGTGTGCGTGCACGGCGCTTGTGTCGACGGCGTCTTCTTTGACGCCATCGCCCGCGAGCTCGCCTGTGACTATCGCGTCATTGCCTACGACCGCCGCGGTTGCGGCGAGAGTGGCGACGCTGCAGACGGACGCTACGACCTCGCCGTCCAGGCCGCCGACCTGCAGACCGTTATCGAGCATATTGGCGCTCCGGTAAACGTGCTCGCGCATAGTGCCGGTACGCTGGTGGCCCTGGAGCTTCTCCGTGCAAACCCCGCCATAATCTCTCGTGCGATTCTGCATGAACCCGCCGTGACGGATGAGGGTGCCGGTCTGGGCGCGGCCCCGGTTTTGCTCGAGATGATCGCCGCAGGAAAGGTCTCCAGGGCATTACGGGCCTTCCTGGGCGCCATCGGCGATTCGGACCCTGAGGCCCCCAAGTTGACCGTGGCGGAAGCCAAGCATGCCCTGCGCAACGGCCGCAGTTTCATGGCGAACGAATACGGGATTACTATGACCTGCGTTCCCGATTGGGATAGCGTTCGCGCGTCGAAAACGGTGGCCTCCGTGCTTTTGGGCGAGCTCTCGATTGGTACGCCCCGCGAGGCGGGAACGAGGATGGCGGCTGAGCTTTTGGATTGCCCCCTCGTAACGATTCCCGGCGCGCACAACGGCCTGCGCGATCGCCCGGCAGCGGCTGCCCAGACTGTCCGTGGCATCCTGGGGTTCTAGCAGCTGCAAAAAAACAAAACAGGCTTCATCCGCAAACGTTTCGGCCGTGTTAACAAATGCGCTCAAAACCTTACGTTTGCGGCTTCAATCGCGCCGTCTGCCAACTCATAAAAATGTAACAGCATTCACGTGCCTACCTGCATCGACAAGGTGTTACCCTTGTAACATTTGGAACCCACCGCTCCATGCGAAACTATCGAAAGGGCCCCGTATGCTCAATAATCACGAGGTCAATCTAACCGACGAGGAGGCTGCCGCCGAGGTCGCCCGTGTCGCAAGGACCTACCCCGTGGTACGTTTGCTGTCGGCCGATCAGATTAAGAGCGAGCCTAACTGCCTGCTCGCCGGCGATCGCTGCCCTTGTCTGCGTCAGTCGAGTCTTGAGGCCTTGACAGATTCCGATGAGGTGTCGGAGCAACTGCTCAACGATGGTGTTGAGTACCGCGCCCGTCTGCGCCCTCTAAAGGTCGAGGGCGAGCCTCATGTCTTGCTGATGGTGCGTCCGATCGATGGGCAAGAGGCTGCAGAAGAGGACCTTGTCTACACCGACGTGCTGACGAATGTGCGCAATCGCCGATATTACGAAGAAAAGCTTCGTAGCGCCCGCATGAAGGCTGGCGTGGCGGTGATCGACCTTGATGATTTTAGGGTCTTCAACGATACATGTGGCCGCCATGCCGGCGACCTTGCGCTCGGTGCTGTGGCAACAGCCATACGCAGCGGTATTCGTTCGACTGACGAACTTGTGCGCTATGGCTGCGACAAGTTTGTAGCTGTCATGCCCGATATTCCCTCCGATGACTTTGCCCGTCGTCTGCGTCAGGTGTCCGATGCCGTCCATTCCACGATTATTCCGGGCCATGAGCACGTGAGCTTGACGGCATGTGTTGGTGGCGTTCGCATTCATGGCGAGACGGTCGATGAGGGCGTTGGCCGCGCTGTCCAGTTACTGAGCCGCGCTAAGGCAAAAGCCGGTACGGTCGTGACCGATGCCGATTCCATCGAGGCCTTCCAAAGCGAAAAACCTTCGGTGCTTATTGTCGATGACTCCGAGATGAACCGAGCCATTCTCAACGAGATGCTCAAGGACGAGTATTGCATCCTCGAGGCCGATAACGGTCGCGCGGCGCTCGACATGGTCGACCGCTATGGCGATGAGCTGTCGCTCGTGCTGCTGGATATTGTCATGCCGGGCATAAGCGGCTTTGAGGTGCTGGCCGGTCTGTCGCGCCGATCGGTTAGTGACAATCTGCCTGTCATCATGATTTCGAGCGAAGATTCCGATGATATGGTTCTGCGCGCGTACGAGCTAGGCGCCTCGGACTATATCAACCGCCCGTTTGACTCCCGTGTCGTGCGCCGCCGTGTAAGCAACACCATCCGCCTATACGCCAAACAGCGCCGCCTGACGAGCCTGCTGTCCCAGCAGTACAACGAGCGTGTCAAGAACAGTCGTATGCTCATCGACATCATGGCTGGCGTCATGGAGCTTCGCAACGGCGAGAGCGGCAGGCACGTTACGAACATCGAAAAGCTGACCGAGCTGCTGCTTGGCTGTCTGGTCCAGCGTAGCGGCGCGATCTCCCTCGACAATGAGGAGCGCTCCACGGTTGCCCTGGCTTCGGCGCTGCACGATATCGGCAAGATGTCGATTGACGATGCGATTCTCAACAAACCCGGGCGCCTTACGCCCGAGGAGTTCGAGATTATGAAGACGCATACCACGATCGGCGCCGACATGCTGCTTGAGCTGGGTAGCCATCACGCCGGCAATGCGCTTATGGAATATGCGTACCAGATTGCGCGTTGGCATCACGAGCGCTGGGACGGCAAGGGTTATCCCGATGGCCTTAAGGGCGACGAAATTCCCATTGCCGCACAGGTGGTTTCGGTGGCCGACGTGTACGATGCTCTGACGAGCGTGCGCGTGTACAAGGACGCTATCCCGCACAAGGAGGCAATTCAGATGATCCTGGACGGTAAGTGCGGCACCTTTAACCCGCTGCTGCTCGACTGCCTGCTCGAGGTGCAAGACCAAATTGCCGAGACGTTGGCACGCCCCGCTGACGTCGTCGCGTTTCCCACGATTTAGTTTGACCAAAGGAGTTTTTAATCCATGATTTCCATGCGTGAGGCGTATGAGAAGATCGGCGCCAATTATGATGACGCGTGCGCTCGGCTGATGGGCGAGGAAATGCTCGCCCGCTTTGCCCTCAAGTTTTTGGATGACGAGAGCATGGACAAGCTGGAGGCCGCCATGGCGGCGGGAGACGCCGAAGGTGCGTTTATGGCAGCGCACACGCTCAAGGGCGTGAGCCAGAACCTGGGATTCGATAATCTGTACGAGCCGGCGGTCGTGGTAACCGAAGCACTGCGCGGTGCCGATGCCGTTGACGGCGCTCGCGAGGGGATGCATGCGCTGCAGCAGCAATATGCGGCTACGATGTCGGCCCTGCGCGAGGCGGCCGAGTAAGAGGCTGTGAGCCTTGATGACTATGAGAGTGGATAATCTCCCATTTTAGGCCCGGTGGCGGCCTAAAAGTGGGAGATTATCCACTCTCGTTCGATATGTGTCCAAAAATCCACTCTCACCCCTTCTGATTAGTGAATGGCCTATGCGCACTGGCGGGGCTTTCCGCATGCAATCCATATCGTTGTTCGATAAAATGTTCGAATAACGATAGAGCCGATGAGGGTGAGTGTATGTCCAACAGCGTTCAGCGTATGGCCAAGGCGGGCGAAAATATCAGGAAGCTTGGTTTTTGCATGGCAGCCGTTTTTGCAGGGATGCTCGTTGCTTTTGCCGCGTTGGTTGTTTACGTGATCTGGTATGCGGTTGCAAACGTTGCTTCTGTCGATTCTTTCGGTGTCGTGACGCTTCTCAATGGCGGGTGCATCGTTATCCCAAGCGGACTGTGCCTGGCACTCGTCGTGGGTATTTCGCTTATCGTTTTGTGCGGGATCAGCCGTAACATCTCGCGAGGCGTCTCGCCCTTTACCAAGACGCATGTGCGGCTTATCCGTGTTCTCGCGCTTGCCTTTGCTGTTAACGCCGCGGTTTCGCTTGTTGGTGCCTATGGATCGGTCAATCTCACCATTGGCGGACTGGAACTTTACATCGTGCCTCATTCCTTCGTTATTGAGATTTGCCAAGGCGCTACCTTTGATGCGGGGTCGTTTATCGGCGCAGTTGTCTGTTTGTTTATCTCGGCGATCTGGAGTTATGCCTCGCTGCTCCAAGAGCAGTCTGACGAGCTTGTGTAGGAGGAAACATGAGCTATCTCATCATCGAGCTTGAGACGCAGCTGCTTAAGACCGGAAAGACCAGTGCTGATCTGATTCGGGCGACGGGGCATACTCCGGCTAATATTTCAAAGCTTAGAAACGGAAAGATAAAAGCTATTCGCCTAAAGACGCTCCTCGATATCTGTGATGAGCTTGATTGTCAACCGGGAGATATTATTCAGCGCGTGAGCGAGAAAGAGCTTGAGGAGCTTATTGTTGAGCGCGCAAAAAATGTCGTGAGGCAGATGCGGGACGGCGGAGGCAATGAGGCGTCGCTTCCGACATCTGTCTTCGCTGTAGATTTGAGCGACGAGTAGCTTAAGGCGAACAACTAAAACGAAGTACCAGCGTGAAGGGACCCGTGTCTAACACGGGCCTCTTCTTTTAGATTATCTTGACAAATATGAGTTATCGGAAAACAATAACAACCATGGAAAACGATAAAGGATAGAAGGAACGATACGAGCGGTTTTTCTATCAAGCAGAACGGGGGTCCAATGAACGCATCAGCGATAAAGCTATCAAAGGTGTCAAAGCGCTATGGGAAACGGCGTGTGTTGCATGATGTTTCCTTCGAGGTGCACCAGTCTGAGCTCTGCGCCCTTGTTGGTGCAAACGGGGCTGGCAAAAGCACGCTTATTAAAATAGTGCTGGGCCTCTGTAAACCATCGTCGGGGAGCGTGGAGCTCTTTGAGGGCAAGTCGAAAAAAGAGCTGAGCCTGATGCGGACGCGTGTCGGCTATGTGCCAGATTCCTGCGGAGCATACCAATCCCTCAGTGCGGCTGAGAATCTTCGGATCCGATGTGCGGAATGGGGGCTTGATGCGAATCGTGAGATTCCTCGCGTTTTGAGCCTAGTCGGGCTGGACGTCGATGAGAAAAAGAGCGTGAGCAGTTTTTCTCTGGGAATGAAACGGCGGCTGGATATAGCTACGGCTTTGTTGGGTGACACTGATCTGCGTATTTTTGATG
>CATZKS010000047.1 GCA_958421035.1 uncultured Collinsella sp.
ATCCCAGCTCCTGCATGCGGCGGTAGATTTCGCAGATACCCTTGATGGTGAGCTGTCCGTCGACCACGTCGAAGGCGTCGGTCGAATCGGCGACGATGCTGGCGAGACCGCCCGTGGCGATAACAGTGGCGTCCTCGCGGCCCAGCTCGCGCTTCATGCGCGTGACCAAGCCCTCGGCCATGGCGGCGGCGCCCATCACGGCGCCCACCTTGATGCACTCCTCGGTATCGCGGCCGATGGCGTGCTCGGGCGCCTCGAGCGGAACGCTGGCGAGCTTGGCGGCACGGGCGGCAAGTGCGTCCATGGAGATGCGGATGCCCGGCGCGATCGCTCCGCCAATGTAATAGCCGTCCTCATCGATGACATCGATATTGGTTGCGGTGCCAAAGTCCACCACGATCGCCGGGGCGCCGTAGAAAGTCTCGGCCGCAACGGCGTTGGCGATGCGGTCGGCACCCACAGCCTGAGGGCGTGCCGCACGCAGCTTGGTCACGGCGGCGGTCTGCGGGCCGATGACGATGGCGTCTGCCGCGATGCGGTCGGCCACGGCGTGCCACTCGCGCGAGAGCTGCGGCACCACGCCGGCAAAGGCGATCGCGTCGACCGCGTCGAGCGAAAGGCCGTACATCTTAAAGAAGCCCATCAGACGCACGTGGATCTCGTCGGCGGTATAGGAGCGGTCGGTGGGCATGCGCCACGACTGCACCAGCTCGTTTCCGTCAAACAGGCCCATGGCCGTCTGCGTGTTTCCCATATCGATAGCGAGCAGCATGTCTACTCCCGGTGTTGGCATAAAAGGACGCGCACCATTGTATACGCGCCGTCGGCAGCGCTAGGCTGTGATTCGTTCACGGCGATATGGGCTGAGGGTTTTAAATATGAAGGAATTATGCTCTACGAGATTTTCCTTGCCGTTTACCGAACTCCCTCGTAATATTCTTTCTTGCGCACATGAGGCGTCCAGACATTGCGGGGTGGAGCAGTCTGGTAGCTCGCCGGGCTCATAACCCGGAGGTCGTAGGTTCAAATCCTGCCCCCGCGACCAAGAACTTGCAGCTCGTCGGCCTAGCCGGCGAGCTTTTTTGTTATTTCGTGACCGTGCTTTCGGTCCAATTCTCAACCTCTCAAACAAAATCTCGATCTGTAACATCTAGACCCGATTTGGACGGCTAGGTGTTACAGATTGAGATGTTGAGTTCCCGCCCGGACGGTTTGTCTAAATCTGTAACACAAGGGACGGATTTTGCCGAGTTGTTGTTACAGATTGAGATTTTCTAGCAGGCGGGTTTGGTTTGTCTCGATTTGTAACAGGTAGGGGTCAAAAATGGGCCTAGCTGTTACAGATCTAGATTGTTGAGGATGGGTCGAGAGGAATATCTTGATCTGTAACAGTAAGACCCGGTTTTGCCGAGCAACTGTTACAGATTGAGACAAACCGACGGGCCGTCCCGCCCCATCCACCTGCCGCCACCTGATATTCGCCGATTTTCGTTGTGCCGCTGTACCCCCATGCCATATCCTCTAGACAATTACACGGCACCATCGCCGCCGCGCCTATAAGAGAGGAATGTCTATGACCGCACCTGCATCCAAGCTGCTCCAGCCCATTACGGTTGGTCCCCTTGAGCTCAAGAACCGCATTATGTTTCCGCCGCTGACCACCGGCTACGAGGAGCGCGACGGTTCCATTGGCGAGCGCAGCCTGGCTTTTTACGAGCGCCTGGCCCGTGGCGGCGTGAGCTACATCGTCATCGGCGACGTCGCTCCTGTTATGACCGCGAGCCCCACGCCCAAGCTGGCAACCGACGCCCAGATCCCCACGTTTAAGGCGCTGGCCGATGCCGTCCACAAGCACGGCGCCAAGATCGCTTTGCAGCTGTTCCACCCCGAGTACGACGTGCCCGGGGTCGGCCACATGGTCATGGGATCCATGGCCGCCGCCAAGGCTGCGCAGGAGGCCAAGGCCGCCGGAGACGAGGAGACCTTTGCCGCCAAAATGACCGAGTCCAACGAGATCCGCAATCAGGCCTACGCCAAGCTGCACCACGACATGCAGCACTTTGTGAACGAGGCCAGCGTGGAGCAGCTCACCCAGATCAAGGAGGCCATCGCTGCCTCGGCCGCTCGCGCACAGCAGGCCGGGATCGACGCCATCGAGGTCCACGGCGACCGCCTGGTGGGCTCGCTGTGCTCGGCCATCCTCAACCAGCGCACCGACGAATACGGCGGCTCGTTCGAGAACCGCGTTCGCTATGCGCTCGAGGTCGTCGCCGCCATTAAGGAGGCCGCGCCGCAGCTGATGGTGGAGTACAAGCTCCCCGTGATCATGGAGAACCCTGACGGCACGCCGCGCGGCAAGGGCGGCCTGCAGCCCGACGAGGCCTGCGAGTTTGCCAAGCTGCTCGAGGGCGCGGGCATCGATATGATCCAGGTTGCACAGGCCAACCACACCGGCAACATGGGCGACACCATTCCGCCCATGGGTGCCATGCCCTACAATTGGACGCTGCCCGTGGCCGAGCGCGTCAAGGCCTTGGTCTCCGTGCCGGTGGCAACCGTCGGCCGCGTGGTTTCGGTCGAGGCCGGCGAGAAGATCCTGGAGGATGGCTCGGCCGACATCATCGCCTATGGCCGCTCGCTCATGTGCGACCCCGACATTGCGCTGAAGGCCGCCACGGGCGAGCCTATTCGCGAGTGCCTCAACTGCAACAAGGGTTGCGTCGACGCGATTCAAAACCGCAAGTACATCTCGTGCGTGCTTAATGCCGAGAACGGCGATGAGGCGACCATCGCCATTAAGCCAGGCGAGGGCGACAAGAAGATCGCCGTGGTGGGCGGCGGTATTGCCGGCCTGGAGGCCGCTCGCGTGGCGGCCAAGCGCGGCTACGATGTGACCGTCTATGAGGCGAGCGATCATCTGGGCGGCCAGATTGTGCTGGCAGCCGCGCCTCCGCGCAAGGACGAGATTATGCGCTCCGTTGAGTACTACGAGAAGATTCTGCCTGGCTTGGGCGTGAAGGTTGAGCTCAACCATGCCGCTACCGCTGAGGACCTCAACGCCGCCGATGCCGCGATTGTGGCCGTGGGCGCACACGACGTGGTCATTCCCGTTCCGGGTGCCGATTCGGACAAGGTCGTCTCGAGCTGGGACGTGCTGGCCGGCAAGGTGGAGCTTACGGGCCGCGTCGCCGTCATTGGCGGTGGCCTGGTGGGCACCGAGACTGCCGAGTACCTGCTGCAGCGCGGCTGCGAGGTGGCGATCGTGGAGATGCTCGACAAGATTGCCGCGGGCGAGTCCGAGACCATTCTGCCGCTGATTATGAGCGATTTTGCAGAGCACAACGTGGAGCAGCACGTGAAGACCCGTCTAACCGCCGTTACCGACGAGGGCGTGGAGGCTATTCGTACTGCCGAAGACGGCACCGAGGAGCCGGTGAAGATTGCCTGCGATTACGTGGTGATGGCCGTGGGCTCCAAGGCCAACGCGTTTGACCTGGACGGCGTGACGGTGCCCGTGACCTGCGTGGGCGACTGCTCGGGCGAGCGCACCGCCGACATCGCGAGCGCCATTCGCACGGCATATCACGCGGCCAACGAGCTGTAGTTAACATCGCAGCGGGGCGGGGCGGTAGCACGGATCCACCTCGCCCGACTGCGTCCCATCGGGTGTCAACCGGGGCGGGGTCTGCAAGCGCAGCAGGTCCCGCCCTTCTTGTTTTGCTCCAGTGGATGGCAATGCGCGCTAATCATGAGGAGTGAGGACGTCTACTGCCTTGCAGACCGCTCAAAATTATTAGGGGAGGGGTTAATAATTATATCCTCTATACCAAAGGACATAAAGAGATGCCAATTTTGTTGGCAGGCGAATGACGATTGGCTGCGAGCTAGCTACCAGCGTAAATAATCGATAAAGAAATGTCGTAAATTGATGCCAAATGCCCAGATGCCACCGTTGCGATTTTCAATTAACTGCTACGTGCAAACAGCAAAATGCTACTATCTAACATGCACGTAAGAAGGCAGATTAACGGTTAAGGCTAAGAAGTGGCAGGTATGTCGGAAGCAACAAGGACTCGCACGCATGCGCCCGAGGTTAGGCAGCGCGCCGTCGAGATCCTCCAAGAGGGGGTTGGTCACCGCGCCCTCGCCGCAAAGCTTGGCATTCCCCAGGCCACGGCTCGTCAGTGGGCCCGCGCATATGACGTGGGCGGTGCCGATGCCGTGCTCAACGCGGGCGCTCGTCATCACACCTATTCGTACGAAGTAAAGCTCGCCGTGGTTAAGGACCGTCTGGAAAACGGCCTGACGGTTCGCGAGACCATGATCAAGTATGGGATTCCCAGCGAGTCTTCAGTCAAGGCTTGGTGCCGCCAGTATCGCGAGAGCGGCGAGTCCGCGCTGGTCGATAAGCCGCGCGGTCGCAAGCCGCGCGTTAAAAAGGAGGAATAGCGAACGGGATGGTGCGCCCACAGGGGCGCATTTTTCTTGCCGCGCCAACTTTTCGGACTGCCGCGAGCCTATCGGGACATCTTCCAACGTGGCCAATAAACCGCGCACAGTGGCCCGCGCGCCTGCCGCTGCGGTAAGGGAGCGTCACCCCTCTACTCCAATGCGGACAGACTCCTTACCCCGTACGCCTAAAACTCCCCAGTTGACCGAAAACCTGCCGCCGCCACTCCTCAATTGAGCTATAACGTTAAACAATTGCAGCGTTTTTGCATGGGGGAGTGATGGTATGACGCTACTGTATTTCCTTACCCTGTTTCCGCTGGTACCGGCGCTGGGCATGCTGCTCGCGCGCGGTGACCGCGCCCGCGATGCGGTGGGGCTCATAGGTTCCGGCATGATTATGGCGGTGACAGTTGTAGTTGCCGTTATGTTTTTTGGCACGGGTCCGCAGAGCTTTGAGGTTGCCCCCGGCACCTCGCATGTGCTCTCGATCATCAGCTCCGTCATCGATGTCATCCTGTGCGCCGTCATCCTGTACAACGCGTACAAATATAGGAACGTGCTTACCACAGTGCTCGGCATAGTCCAGCTGGTGGGGTCGCTCGCCTTTGCGACCATGACGCTGCCCGCGGCCGAAGCCGTCACGGCGACGCCGCTCTACCTGGACTACATGAGCGTGATCATGGTCCTCGCCGTCGGCATCGTCGGCAGCCTTATCTGCGTGTATGCCCTGGGCTACATGAAGGACTTCCAGGCCCATGACGAGCACGAGGCCGCACTGCACGGGCAGACCGCGCCCGACCGTCGCCCGCAGTTCCTGGCGCTTATGTTCCTGTTCCTTTCGGCCATGTTCGTCATCGTGACGAGCGACAACCTCGAGTGGCTGTTCTGCGGCTGGGAAATCACCACCGTGTGCTCGTTTCTTATGATTGGCTACACGCGCACGCCCGAGGCCATCAAAAACGCTTTTATCCAGATCATCCTCAACATGCTGGGCGGCATCGCGTTTTTGGCCGGACTCATGTACCTGCACGTCAACGGCATGCCGCTGACCATCTCGGGCATGATTGAGCTTTCCGGCGCCGGAACCGCGCAATCCGCGCTGCTGGTGATGCCGGTCATCCTGTTGTCGCTCGCCGCCCTTACCAAGGCTGCGCAGATGCCGTTCCACACCTGGCTGCTCGGCGCCATGGTTGCCCCCACGCCCACGAGCGCCCTGCTGCATTCGTCCACCATGGTCAAAGCCGGCGTGTTCCTAATGGTCAAGCTGAGCCCGCTCTATGCCATCTATCCCGTGACCGGCTTTATGGTCACGAGTGTGGGTGCCATCACGTTTTTGCTCGCTGCCCTCATGGCCATCTCGCAGAGCAACGCCAAGCGCGTGCTCGCGTACTCCACCATTTCCAACTTGGGCCTCATTAGTGCCTGCTTGGGTGTCGGCGCGCCCGAGGCCGTATGGGCGGCCATCTTCCTGATTCTGTTTCACACGGTGGCAAAGTCGCTGCTGTTCCTGTGCGTGGGCACGGCCGAGCATCATATCGGCAGCCGCAATATCGAGGACATGGACGGCATGTTCAGCCGCATGCCGCACCTGACGCGCCTGATGATGCTGGGCATCATGGGCATGTTTGTGGCGCCGTTTGGCATGCTCGTGTCCAAGTGGGGCGCCCTGGTGGCGTTTGCGCAGACCGGTAACGTGCTCATGATCATGGTGCTTGCCTTTGGCTCGGCCGCGACGTTTTACTTCTGGGGCAAGTGGCTTGCCAAGCTTTCGGGCGTCGATCCCACGGCTCAAAACGTTGAGGTCAATGTCCATAAGACCGAATGGATGGCGCTCAACACCATCGCCGCGCTACTGATTCTGTGCTGCGTGGCGTTCCCGGTTATCTCGAGCGGCCTGGTGTCGCCTTACTTGGCCATGGTGTTTGGCCGCGTGCCGTACGTTATCGGCAAGGACGCCATGTATCTGATGGTGGTTATCGTGGCTTTTATCGCCGTGGTGCTGCTGACTTCATTCCGCGTGAGCAACAAGCCGCACGTAAACGTATATCTTTCGGGTGTGGGAACCGACAATTACCGCCATTTCCGCGGCTCGATGGGACACGAGGTGAAGGCCGAAAAGCGCAATTGGTACTCGGAGGACGCCCTTGGCGAGAAGCGTATTGGCCCCGCGGGTAGCGTCGTGTGCTGCAGCATTATCTTGTTTGCGCTGCTGTGTTGCGCGTGGATTGGGCCCGAGCGGCTTGCCATGAGCTCGCCCTCGGTGCTGCGCGGCAAGTATTTTGAAGGTTCGGGCGTCTTGGGCATTTTTATTGGTACCGTGGCGTTTGCCTTGCTGGCGCCGCTTGTGGGCGGTTTGATTGACGGTCTTGACCGCAAGCTGTCCGCTCGCATGCAGGGTCGCGTGGGGCCGCGTCTGCTGCAGCCCTTCTACGACGTTGCCAAGCTGCTGCGCAAAGCCCCTGCCAGCGTAAACACCATGGACGATACCTACATGGCGTGCGCGCTCATCTTTACCGCCGTGGGTGGCGGCATCTTTGTGTCGGGCTCCAACACGCTGCTGTGCGCCTTTATGGTGACGCTCGCCGCGATCTTTGTGGTGCTGGCGTCCGCCTCGACGCAAAGCCCGTTTGCCCAGGTCGGCGCCGATCGTGAGTTGCTGCAGGTTATGAGTTACGAGCCCGCCGTTCTGCTGATGAGCGTGGGCTTGTACCTTGCCACCGATAGCTTCGATTCCATCGCCGTGACGGGGCAGTCGGCCCCCATCATCGTGTACAGCGCGCCCATTTTCCTCGCGCTGCTCGCGGTGCTCACCATCAAGCTGCGCAAGTCGCCGTTTGACCTTTCGTACTCACATCACGCGCATCAGGAGATCGTCCAGGGCGTCGCCACCGAGATGAGCGGCGGCACGCTGGCCAAGATGACCCTTATGCACTGGTGCGAGACCGTGCTGTTTTTGATGTGGGTGGGCATGTTCTTTGTCTGGGACAACCCGGTGAGCTGGGTCGTAGCCCTGGTCGTGATGGTCGCGACGTATTTTGTCGAGGTACTGATCGACAACACCTTCGCGCGCAGCACCTGGCGCAGCTGCTTTAAGCTCGGCTGGGGCGTGGCGCTGGTATTTGGCCTGCTCAACCTTATGCCCATCCTCGTTGACGTGTTTATTTAGGAGGCGGCATCCATGGATCATAAAATGTCACGCTCGCCGTGGGTTATTCATTACGACGGCTCGAGCTGCAACGGATGCGATATCGAGGTGTTGGCCTCGCTCACGCCGCTGTTCGATGCGGAGCGCTTTGGCGTGGTCAACACCGGCAACCCCAAGCATGCGGATATCTTTTTGGTAACGGGGTCGGTCAACGCTCAGAACCTGCCCGTCGTGCGCCAGATCTACAACCAGATGCTCGAGCCCAAGTGCGTGGTGGCCTGCGGTATCTGCGCGTGTTCGGGCGGTGTGTTCCGCGATGCCTATAACGTGATCGGCGGCGTGGACCGCGCGATTCCCGTGGACGTGTACGCGCCCGGGTGCGCCATTCGCCCCGAGACGGTGATCGATGCCATCGTGGAGGCGTGCGGCATTCTGGACCAGAAGGAGGCCGTGATGCGCGCCGGCGGCGATCCGCTCACCGTGGGCGGCGCCGCTACCTGGGACGGTGGCGTTGAGCTGGGCGAGGACGGGTTTGTGGCAGCGGGGGCCGGGGCTGATGGCGCCGGCGATACGCCCGCTAGGGCGCCCGCCGCGCCCGTCGCTGGCGACGCACCTGCTGGGACGCCCGCCGCTGCAAAGGAGGTCGAGTAATGCAAAAGGCAATCTATACCATCGTCGGGATCGACGAGCTTCTGTCGCATGTCCAGGCGCTCAAGGGCGTCGGCGCGCGCTTTGTGCAAATGCACGCCGAGCGCTGTGTGGACGACGGATCGTATCGCCTGGTCTATACGTTTATCAACGTTCGTGCTGCTCAGGAGCATATTGCGCAGGACGGCAGCTATGCAATCGAGAACCTGGTGGTCGAGGATATCGATCAGTACCAGGAGATTCCGTCCATCAGCTCGTACTATCCGGCGGTATTTCCGTTTGAGAACGAGGCGCATGACCTGTTTGGTCTTGCCATCACCGACATGCAGATTGACTTTAAGGGCTTTTTCTACCAGGTCTCAACGGCCGAGCCCATGAGCGTTATCACGCCCGAGGTGAAGGCCGCGCGCGAGAAAGCCATGAAGGTCCGCGCGGTTGCAGAGGCCAAGGCGCGCAAGGCTGCGGCCGAAAAGGCTGCCGCTGCCACGGCCACTGCGGGGGAGGGCGCCGCAGGTGCCGGCGATGCTGCGGGCGCTGCCGTCGCTCAGCCCGCTGCGGCTGCCGGCTCCGATGCTCAGCATGACGAGGCTGTTGCGAAGGCCGCGCTCAAGGCTGCCGAGATGGAGGCAAAGCTCGCTGCCATGGATCCCGAGAAAGCGGCCAAGGTCCGCGCGGCGCTTGCCGCCAAGGCTGCCCGCGACAAGCAGAAAAAGGAGGCGTAAGGTCCATGGCACATCGCTCCGTTATTCCGTTTGGCCCGCAGCACCCGGTGCTGCCCGAGCCGCTTCATCTGGACCTGGTGATCGAGGACGACCGCGTCATCGAGGCAATTCCGCAGATCGGTTTTGTGCACCGCGGCCTCGAGAAGCTCACCGAAAAGCGCGATATGCATCAGTTTGGCTACATCGCCGAGCGCATCTGCGGCATCTGCGCCGTGGGCCACAGCTACGGTTATGCCAGCGCCTGCGAGCGTATGCTCGACATCGAGGTGCCCGGCCGCGTGCAGTATATCCGCACCATTCTGCACGAGCTTTCGCGCATTCACTCGCATTTGCTGTGGCTGGGCCTGCTCGCCGATGCCTTTGGCTTCGAGGCGCTGTTCTATCGGTCGTGGACCCTGCGCGAGCAGATTCTCAAGATCTTCGAGAGCACCTGCGGAGGCCGCGTGATCCTTTCGATTAACGAGATCGGCGGCCTTAAGCATGACATCGAGGACTCCGAGCTGGCGGGTATTGTCCAGACGCTTGATGCCATGCGCCCCGACTACGAGGCCCTGGTGCATACGTTTTTGGACGACAATAGCTGCGGCGAGCGCCTGCATGGCGTGGGCATGATCAGCAAGAAGGACGCGCTGGAGCTTTCGATGGTCGGCCCGTTCGGTCGTGCCTCGGGCGTGGATTATGACGTGCGCATGTTTGGCGACGGTGCCTATGCGGACTTGGCTGCGTTTGAGCCCATCGTTGCTAGCGATGGCGACTGCTATGCCCGCTGCCAGGTGCGTTGTGCCGAGGTCACGCAGGCCATGGACATTATCAAGGAGCTTGTCGGCAAGATTCCGCACGACGGCATTGGCGGGCGTACCAAGCTCACACCGGCCGACGGCGCGTGCGGCGAGGTTGTGATTGAGCAGCCGCGCGGCGAGGCGTACTACTATGTGCGCGGCAACGGCACCAAGAACCTGGACCGTTTTCGCGTGCGCACGCCGACGTCGCAGAACCTTGCGGGTCTGACACATGCGCTGCAGGGCGTGCTCCTTGCCAACGTGCCCATGATTATCCTGACCATCGACCCCTGCATTAGCTGCACGGAAAGGTAGGCGCGGCATGAGTTTACTGACATTTGCCAAGACGGCCTTAGGTTCTATGGTCAAGCAGCCGGTCACGGTGTGCTATCCGCAGGAGAAGCTGGCGGCGCCTGAGCGCTTGCGCGGGCATATCGTCAATGACATGGACGTGTGCATTTGCTGTGGGATGTGCGCGCGTCGCTGCCCGGCGGGCGCGCTCGCGGTCGATCGCAAAGGCGGCACCTGGTCGATTGACCCGTATGCCTGCGTGGTGTGCGGCGAGTGCATCGAAAGCTGCCCCAAGCACTGCCTGACTATGGATACCGCCCGCACTCCAGTCGCGGCGAACAAGGCTCCCACGGTAGAAACTAAGCCGGAGTAGCGCTGGAATTGAGCTGGAATAGGGGCCGGCAGGGCAAAAATGCCCCATCGGCCCCGCGCGTGAACGCGCGGCTAAGCCTCCGCGAACAAAACTATGCCGGTTTACTACGATAAATCGCCTACCCTCAACCACACCGCATTTGGCAAAACAAAAACCGCAGGTAGACGGCTCGCAGTTTTGCGAAAAAGTCGCGCGTGATCGGCGACCTCGTTTTTATCGTAGCAATCCGGCATAGTTTTGAAATGGCACCATATCCGTAACAGCCTTTGATCCCCCCCGGGACGGAGGAAAACGGATCATTTTGGCCTTGCGAGGGCTGCCACGTGACCCGTCTGCCACGAAATGGGCCCATCTACTACGTTTAAGCCGCTGCCCTCAACCATGGCAAGTAATGCGAAATAAAAACCGCAGGTAGAGCACCTGCGGTTTTTCATGAAGCGCGGTTATGGTCGGGGGTACCGGACTAAACGTAGTAGATGGGCTAGTTTTCTGGCGAGCGCCATCGACTGCTCCCTCGGGGATGGAGGAAAACGGGCCCTTTTGTCCCGTCAATCTTGAATCGCACCCGTTTTCCTGCGAAAACGCCGTGTCTCAACTTTGGTGAGACATTTGTCTCACGCCCAAAATAGAATCTGGAACATGTGTCACCTGCCCAAATTGTGTCTCATTTCGTAACTTTAGGCTGTTGCAAGGTCTGAGACCGCGAGAAGGGAGACGCGATGAGTAAGTACACGAGGTGCCTCTTGTCGGTGATACTAGCCGTAGTGCTAGTGCTGCCGGCTGCAGCATTCGCCATGCTGCCCGAGGCCAACGCCAGGTCCAGCACCGGAATGGACGGACCGACGGTGAGCGGAAAGATAGTCGACCCTGACACCACCGGCCGCTGGCAATACTGGGCGTCGGGCGCCGAGCAGGAGCACCAGACGACACGTTACGTAGGCCGAATCTGGACGGACAAGACGGTCGAGCCCGCGCAGGATGAAAAGTCTGACTTTGTGACGACGCTTTCCGCGATGTCTTCTACTTCTGACACAACGTCGCTGGTCACTAAACCGCTCGATATCGTGATGGTGCTTGATGCCTCCGGGTCGATGGACGATTCCATGGGTGGCGAGGGTTCGCCCAAACGTATCGAGGCACTCAAGGCAGCTGCCAGTTCCTTTATCGACACCATCGCCGAGCAAAACAAGAGCATTAAAGATCCGAGTAAGCAGCATCAGGTTGCCATCGTTAAGTTCTCGGGTGCAAAGAAAGACGAGCCCGGCAACGATACGTATCGCGATCGCGGATACACGCACAACTATTCGCAGGTTATGAAGAGCCTGAAGTCGTGTGTCGATAGCGCTGCGACGGAACTTAAGGATACGGTCGGCCGCATCAAGCCCGCCGGCGCCACGCGGGCTGATTACGGCCTTGAGCTTGCTCGCGACATGTCGGGCCGCGAGGATGCCCAGAAGGTAGTTGTGTTCTTTACGGATGGCACGCCCACAGACTTCAGTGAATTCAACTCTACGGTTGCCAACAATGCCATAGCCGCCGCCAAGAAAATGAAGGAGAAAGGCGCTACGGTCTACACCATAGGCATCTTTGATGGCGTGAATCCCGCTGCCGATCCTACGAACTACTGGACGAGCAACGAAAACAAGTTCATGCACGCCGTGTCGAGCAACTATCCAAACGCCACGTCCTACACAACCAATAGTCTTGGTAAGCGCACCGAGAATTCCGACTTCTACAAGGCTGCGTCGAATGCCGATGAGCTCAAGAAGGTGTTTGATGATATCTCTGCCTCTATCACCTCGGGCAAGGGCTCTCCCACTCAGATCGAGGATGGTTACGACGAGAGCAAGTCCGGCTACATCACCTTCAGTGATGAACTGGGCGACTTTATGCAGGTCGATGCGTTTGTCAGCGCTCAGATTAATGGCGTCACCTTTGATGGGGCGACCAAGACCCCCAAGGGCAATACGGACACGTACGAGTTTTCGGGCTTGGCCAAGGACCTGGTTATCACCGTTGAGCGCTCTGCCAACGCGCAGCAGGGCGATATCGTGACGGTTAAGATTCCCGCATCGCTGATTCCGCTGATCCGCTATCACGTGGACATGAAAAATGGGATCTTTGAGCGCACATCGCTCGGCGACATCAAGCCTATTCAGATTAAATACACTTCGAGCGTCAAGGACGAAGCACGCAACAACCTGTTTACGCCCGATAAGGTGCTCAAGAAGTATATCGATGACCACAAGGACGCCGACAACCAGACGGTCTCCTTCCTGGCCAACAAGTGGTCGGGCGGCGAGCTGGGCGATGTTGTCGCCGAGTTTGAGCCCGCCGATACCAACAGCTACTATTACTTCCAAAAAATCACGCCTATCTACACGGACAAGGAATGCACCCAGCGCGCGACGGTAAAGCCGCAGGGCAACGACGTCTATTACTACAAGGACGAGTTTGTGGCGATGGGCGCAAACGGCAAGCCGAAGGACGACTATGCCGTTGTGGAGTTTGAGGGGCGCGAGATCGCCAGCTACGACGGCGCTCTGGTCAAAGATGACGGCTATTGGTCCTTTAATACGGGAACCGCGCGCTTGGCCTATATCGACCAGCTGCATACCACCAAGGACGATGTGGAGGCGAACGGCAACAAGACCGAGACCGCGCGCGACGTGCTTAACCCCAGGTGGAATGACCTTTCCTCCGTTGCGACTTCCACGCACGTGCATTCGCACCTGGGCAACAACGGCAAGATTATCTTTAGCCTTGCAACCAAGCCGATAACGGTGGATACCAAGACTGACTTTGGTCTGACCAAGGTGCTCGAGGGCCGCAAGTGGGCGGATACGGATGCGTTTGAGTTTGAGCTGACGTCCGAGAATAATGCCCCGATGCCTAAGTCCGCGACCGCGAAGGTGACCCAGCCCGATCCGGGTGATAAGGGCAAGGCCGCCGTCAACTTTGGAAAGATTACCTACGAAGAGCCGGGTGAGTATACCTATGAGGTCCGCGAGGTTAGTGGCAAGCTGGGCGGCATCACCTACAGCGATAACGTTGCCACGTTCAGGGTGACTGTGACGGTTAACGCCAAGGGCGAGCTTAAGGCCGACGTTGAAAAGACCTCGGGTGAGACTAAGTTCACGAACACCTATAGCGCCAAGACGGAAACCCCGCTGACTCTTGAGGCTACCAAGACGCTCACGGGGCGCCCGATGGCCGACGGCGAATTCAAGTTTACGTTGGGCTACGCGGGGCACGACGAGGTCCTGCTGAACGCAACCAACAAGAGTGGCAAGGTTGAGTTCGGTCCGCTGACGTACACGACCAAGTCGCTTGCCAAGCTTGTCGAGGAAGACAAGGCGTCGTTTGACGCCCGCGCAGACAAGCCCACGTGGACCATTCATTACATTGCTGCCGAGCAGACTGGCGAGCTGCCTGCGGGCGTGAGCGCTACCACGGCGGCAATTGACGCATATGTGACCGTTGTCGACAACGGCGATGGTACCCTGACGGCGACGGCTGTCTACGGCGATGCCGGCAACGAGTTTGTGAACACCTACACTGCCGCGCCTGCCGAGGCATCGCTTGTGGGCAAGAAGAATCTGCAGGTTCCTGATGGCCTGACCCCGGCTGACATTGCCGGCAAGTTTACCTTTACCGTGACCGGTGAAGAGGGCGCGCCCATGCCTACGAGCACGAGGGCGACCAATGATGACAAGGGCAAGGTCGACTTTGGCAAGATTACCTTTACGCTCGATGACCTTAACAAGGCCCTGGGCGAGAAGCCTGAGAAGCGCGAGCACACCTTTACCTACACCGTGACCGAGTCCGGCGAGGTCACTGGCGTGATCAACGACACCAAGCCTTCGCCTACGGTTTCCTTCACCGTGACCGATGACGGCAAGGGCAATCTGAGCGTATCCCGCAAGCCAGACGGCGATGTGGCATTTACGTTCACCAATGCCTATAACGTGAAGCCTGTCGAGGACCAGATCACCGCGACCAAGGTCCTGACCGGGCGCGACCTCAAGGACGGCGAGTTCTCCTTCGAGCTCGTCGAGGGCGATAAGGTTGTTGCTAGGGGCACCAATGCTGCCGATGGCACAATCGTCATGGACAAAATCACTTACGATAAGCCCGGCACTCACACCTACAAGCTGCGCGAGAAGCTCCCCAACGAAGCGGGGCTGAGCAACGGGATTACGTACGATAAGACGAACTACACCATCAATACGAGCGTCATCGACAACGGCGACGGCACGCTTAAGGTGACCCATACGCTCGAGGGCACCAAGCCGGCGCGCTTTGAGAACAAGTACAACACTGCCCCGAACGAGTCCAGCGTTACCGGCCAGATCACCGCGAAGAAGGTCCTGACCGGCCGCGACCTCAAGACCGGAGAGTTCTCCTTTGAGCTCGTCGAGGGTAACGATGTCGTCGCCAG
>CATZKS010000048.1 GCA_958421035.1 uncultured Collinsella sp.
CACATGTGGCAGTTACCTCATTAAGTTGTCATTGCGTTTGGGGCTGTACTTTGCCGATCTTCTTTCTCTTACACGCTAAAAACTGAAACTTCATATGCTCGATCTACTTAAAACCGCAACGGCGGTCTTTTATCAACTTATATGTCGGAACGCGTCTTTGCAAGTACTTTTTTGCCTTTGTTTCAAATGGGGTGGTTTTGCAACCGTCACGCGCCACGCTATGCGAACGTGCCCCGGCTCGGATAAGATGGTGCGATCGAGTTCTACCGCGCTCACCGCAAGTGGTCTTTGCTGCTGAGATAGGTCATGGCCGAAAGGGGCCCGTATCCGTTGGGATACGGGCCCCTTTTCTGTTGTCGGCCAGATACGATGGGTCGCGTGACGTCGTCAGAGGTCGAATTCGACCGCTAACGACGTTGTGCAGCTCATCATTTCTGGTCGCAAACAGTAAAGGGGCATGAGGGTGTATTGAGGGGGGATGTCTTGCTGTCGGCATCCGCGTGCGGTGCCATTCGCTGTCCGTAAATTATACGTTTACGGCTAATTTCATACCACTTGTCGGAATGCGGACGCTGTCCTTGCATGCCGGGCGTACATTGAACGTGGTTTTTCGCGTGAAGCCACGAATCGGTTGCCAGCCCTGAACAAGGAGGCCCAGCATGACGCTTGCCAAACCCATCAATAAATACATCGACTATATCGATGCCCCCGAGGACACGTTTGAGCAGTATGTCGAGAAGGCGTTAAAGTACAACTTTCGCTGCGTATTTGCGAACCTGCAGGAGTACGAGACGGGCCGCGCCATGCTCGAGGGCTCTGACATCATCCTTGCCGGCGCTATCGACTTTCCCCAGGGCACTATGACGCTTGAGGAGAAGCTTGCGAGGTTTGAGGAATACGCTGCGTGTGGCTTTACCGAGATTGACTACGTTTTGAATCAGGGGTCGATCGAGAACCGCGATTTTGATGCCATCGAGCGCGAGATGACTACCATTGCTGATTTTTGTCGCGCGCATGGCATCACTGACAAGGTAATCGTCGAGATGTGCAAGCTGGACGGCGACGACGCCGCCAAGCGCCGTGTATGCGAGATCGCGCTGGAGGCCAAGCCGGGATTCCTTAAGACATCGACCGGCAGAAGCTTTGGCGGTGCTAAGCTCGAGGACGTGCGGCTGATGCACGAGGTGCTCGGCGATGCCGTGGCAATCAAGGCGGCGGGCGGTATCCATAATTACGAAGAGGCCTGCGCATTCATCGAGGCCGGCGCCAGCGCGTTAGGTGCATCGGCGGGCATCACGATCGTCGAGGGCGCACCGACGGATGAGCGTCGCTAGCAGACGTATTTGACCTGAGCGATAAAGCTTCACGACCACACGCTGTTCATGTTCGAGACAATATGACTTTTTGCCCGTTGTAAACGGAGTCGCGATGGGTGTTCTGTATGATGGCTCAGACAAGGTTGTTCAATGACAGGGAGGCATATATGGCAATCAAAGCCATCGCGATGGATATCGACGGTACACTCACCAACGATCAGAAAGTGATTAGCCCGCGTACGCGCGAGAAGCTGCTCGCGGCGCAGGAGTCGGGCATTAAGCTCATCTTGGCTTCGGGCCGTCCCGCATGGGGGCTGCACGCCTTGGCGCAGGAGCTCGACCTTCAAAACCATGACGGTCTGCTAGTCGCTTTCAATGGCGCGCATGTGGTCGATGCTCAGACCGATGAGGTCCTTTTTGACCAGGCCATGCCGGCTGACGAGCTGCACCGCCTGATTGATCACCTGCGTAATTTTGACGTGATCCCTATGATTTCGCTCGGTCGCGATTTGCACGTCGAGGACTCGTACCATTGCATGATTACGCTGCCTGACGGCTCGCAGAAGAATATCGTCAAGTACGAGCGCGACGCGTGCGATCTTAAGATTCGCGAGGTGGAGAGCCTGCATGAGGTCGCAGATGCTTATCCTGTGGACAAGCTACTCACTGCGGGCGATCCGGCCTACCTGCAGGCGCATTACGAGGAGATGTATGCGCCCTTTACCCAGACGCTTTCGGGCATGTTTACGGCCGACTGGTACTTTGAGTACACGGCGCCCGGTATCGACAAAGCCCGTGCGCTTGAGGGTGCTCTGCCCAAGCTCGGTATCGATGCCAGCGAGGTCGTCTCGTTTGGCGACGGCCAGAACGACAAGTCCATGATTGAGTGGGCCGGCACCGGTGTTGCCATGGGCAACGCGGTTGACGAGGTTAAGGCCGTGGCCCAGATGGTGACCGCCAATAACAACGAAGACGGCATTGCGGTGGCGCTGGATAAGCTGCTGGGTTAGAATCGCCGATAATGCATGGTTCGGGCGCCTGCTCGCGGGCGTCCTTTTGTTAGGGAGGGTGCCGTGTCCGCATTTCCGTTTGACGCCGTTATCTTTGACATGGACGGCGTTTTGGTCGACACCGAGTTTTACTATCAAAAGGAACTCGAGAAGTTTATCGATTATCTGCAGATTTCTGTGACGCGCGACGAGCTTAATGCGATTGTTGGTTCATCGCACCGTGATTTTCAGCAGGTGCTCGTCGATTGGCATGAGCGTGCGGGTTTGGGCAAGCTCAGCGTCGAGGCTGCCGAGGCACGCTATGAGGTGTGGGCGAGCGCGTATTCCTGCGACTATAGAAAACTGCTCAACCCCGGCGTTGCCGAGACGCTGGCGGGGCTGAAAGAACGTGGGGTTCGCGTTGCGCTGGCATCGTCGTCTCCTCTCAACAATATCGAAGAGGTGCTGGGTACCTGCGGCATTCGTGAATACTTTGAGTTTTTGGTCTCGGGCGAGCAGTTCAAGCGCAGCAAGCCCGATCCTGATATCTATCTGCATGCTATAGATCGTTTGGGATTGCCCGCGGATCGCTGTTGCTGTGTGGAGGATTCTCTGTATGGCATCACTGCCGGCAAGCGAGCCGGCCTGACGGTCATTGCCAAGCGCGAGGAACGCTTCGGCTTTAGCCAGGATGCCGCGGACAAGATTATCGACCAGCTGCCGGAGTTGCTCGCGCTTTCTTAAGAGCGCGTTAGTTGCGCGTTTTTCGGGTCTGATGAGTAAATACCCGACATTTTGGTGCGGCAGCAAGCATACTTTATGCCAAAGCGGGCTCAAGGGCTTGTTGAATGCCCTTGAGCCCGCTTTAGAATTAATTGTGCTGGGAGAGGGTATATGCCACCGACTGAAGGACTAACTGACGGTAAAGCAGCGATACCGCTGTACCAACAGGTCATTGATATCATTAAAAACGAAATCAACTCCGGCGCCTACAAGGCAGGCGCGCGGATACCCAACGAATTCGAATTGGCTGAGAGCTATAAAGTTGGCCGCGTTACCGTGCGACGCGCTATTGAGGAGCTCGTCCAGCAGGGCTATCTAACGAAGCGACAGGGGAAAGGCACGTTTGTCAATGCCCCCAAGCTCAAGCGCAAGATTCGCCAGAAGGATGACGTCCAGAGTTTTTCGGACGCATGCCGCGTTAACGGAATGGAACCGGGGGCGTGTGTCATTTCGAGAAAGATACTGCCGGCGGATTCCACCGAAGCACAGTTCTTTGGTGTTCCCGTTGGAACTGACTTGATTTGCGTTGAGCGCGTGCGCACTGCCGATGGCGTCCCTGTCATGCTCGAGAACAACATATATGTTTACGAGGACAACGCCTATCTATCAACGGCACCTCTATCGAACCAATCCATTTTTGAGTTCGTGCGCAACCGGACGGGCCGCACGCCCGCGTTTACCGACCCGTGCACGCTCGAGATCGCGTGTGCGTCGCCCGAGGTCGCTCGACTGTTGGCAGTTCCCGTTGGCGAACCCTTGTTTTATATGGAAGCCTTCTTTTTCGATGAGCAGCGGCGGCCGTTTATCATCGGTCGTCAGCGGATCGTTGGGTCTCGCTACGTTTTTGACATCTAGGACATTGCGAATGGAAACGCCCGGTGGATCATCTCACCGGGCGTTTCCATACCGTTCACGGCGCAAACGCAACCGTTCAACCGCGTTGCGGCAATCAGTTTGAAATTATCTTGATGAAGGAAAAAGCTGCTGGTAATCTATGGGACGTCATAGAACGTTTGCATTGTGCAAACGTTGAAGCGAGATGCGATGCAGTCTCGAGTTCTTTGGAGGTATCTATGTCAGATACGAAGGCGAAGAAGACAAACAGACGTTTTAAGTTCAAATTACCGCATGTCTATACGATCATGTTCTTGCTGATCGTTGTCTTTGCGGTCCTGACTTGGATCGTTCCCTCTGGTCAGTATCAGCGCAAGACGATTTCGACAGCGGCGGGCGAGCGTGAAGTCGCCGTTGCTGGAACCTATGAACAGGTCGATAAGAACTACACCGATTCCGAGACCGGCGAGACCATCAATCTGGGCCAGGATATCTTCGCGGTTCTGCAAGCGCCCACCAAGGGTATCCAAGAGGCTGCCGACGTCGTTGCGTTCGTCTTATTGATTGGCGGATCGTTTGCGATCATCACCAAGACCAACGCTTTGAATGCCGGCATGAGCCGTGTGATTAAAAAGCTCAAGAACAAGGACATCCTCATCATTCCCATCACGATGACATTGCTGTCCATTTGCGGCACTACGTTTGGTATGTCTGAGGAAGCCCTGCCGTTCTATGCCATCTTCATTCCCATCATGATGGGTATCGGTTATGACTCGATGACGGCATTCATCATCTGCTTCCTTGGTCCTAACCTGGGATATTGTGCTTCGACCATCGACCCGTTTAATGTTTTGATCGCCCAAGGCATCATTGGCATCGAGGGTAATCCGCAACTGTGGCTGCGCGCCGTTTCTTGGGTCATCTTCACTGCCGTCGGTATCGCATGGGCCATGCGCTACGCCATGCGCGTCAAGAAAAACCCCGAGTCGTCCATTGTGTACGAGGACGATAAGCTCAAGCGTATTGAGTTTTCCGTGACCGATGCCTCCATCGAGGAAGAGTTCACTATCCGTCAGAAGCTCGTGCTTATCGATTTTGCTTGCGGTATGGGCATTATCGTCTGGGGTCTTGTTACCCAGGGCTGGTACATGAATGAGATTTCCGCCGTGTTCCTTGGCATGGGCTTGCTTGCCGGTATCCTGGGCGGTCTTGACCAGCAGACAATCGCAGAGGAGTTCGTTAAGGGTCTCGCCGACTTTGCGTACGCTGCCATCGTTATCGGTATCGCTCGCGGTATTCTGGTCATCGCCGAGGGCGGCATGATCATCGACACCATCCTCCAGGCGCTCGCTACCGCGCTCGCCGGTGCACCCGCCGCCGTCTACACCACGTTTATGTATATCGTCCTTGGCCTGCTCTCTTTGCTGGTTCCCTCGAGTTCTGGCCTGGCGGCGCTCACCATGCCCGTTATGGGCCCCCTGACCGAGCTCATGGGCCTCAATCCCGAGGCGGCCGTCACCGCGCTCCAGTTTGCCAACCAGACCATCAACACCATCAGCCCCGTGGCGGGCATGACGGTCGCCGGTCTTGCCGTGGCTAGGATTTCGTTTGGCCAATGGTGGAAGACCATTTGGAAGTTCTTCATTTTCATGGTCGTCTTTGGCGTGATTGTAACGGCAATCTCTGGCATGCTTCCGGTGTAGGTGGTTGTGATGTCTGATCGTTTGACGGTCCTGACGTCTAAGAGCGTCTTTACCGGTACGGGGGACCTGCCGTTTGAAGGTTTCGTAGCGGTCCGTGGCAATCGAATTGAGGCTGTTGGCACCAAGTGTGAGGTAGCTTCGTATTTGACCCAGGCGGACGAGGTAGTTGACCTGGGCGACCGCACTGTCATGCCCGGCCTGATCGATGTGCATACCTTCTATACAGGTTGGGCGCTGCGGACGTTGGGGACTGATCTGTCCGGCATCGATGATGCCAAAGAGGCCGTGTCGCTCTTGCGTGCATGGAAAGAAGATCATCCGGATTGCGCGGCGGCTTTTGGCCACAACCTACCCGAAACGTTGGCATCGGATGCCGAGAACGCAAATACGGCAGCTGTGTTTGACGATTGTTTTGGCGATATCCCTGTCGTCTGCTTTACACCGGGTGCGGAGACCTGCGTTCTCAATGCTGCCGCCAGTGCGCGATACGGCTTTACACCCCAGGCGTGCTATGCCGAGAAGATCTGGCGCATGATGAGCGATTTCCTCGCGCTGCCCGAGGTGCGTGCCGGGTATTCGGACTACATGAGCATGCTTAACGAGCGCGGCGTTACCGCCATCAAGGAGATGGCGTTTGATGACTACTACGGCTTTGCCGACGAAATGGCTCGCCGTGAGGAATCTGGTGAGCTGACGGTTCGCGTCTCTATGATGTCGCAGCCGGTGGGTGCCGGTGCAAATCTGGCATATGCCCGCGAGGCGCGAGAACGCTTCCGGGGACCGTTCGTTCGTTTTTCTGGCTTCAACCGTATGACCGATCGCGGCGTATGGGCGGGGCTTGCCGAGATGATTGATCCCTATGAGGACACGGCCGATGCGGGCGCTGCCGGCAAGACGGTCGTCGAGGAGCCAGAGTGGGATCTGATTGAGAACGAGCTGCGTGCAATTGATGCTGACGGCTTCCGATATTCCTTGCATTGCCAGGGCGATGGCGCCGTTCGTCGCACCGTGGCGCTCTATGCCTCGCTGCCTCGAGACGAGCATGGACGGATGCTTCGTCGCCATGCGATTACCGATCTCGAGAACTCTGACCCGACCGATCTTGTCAAGTTTGGCAAGTTAGGTGGAATTTGCGAGGTCTATCCGCAGATTCTGACGCTGGACCGGCGCGAGGATTGCCTGTCGATGATGCGTCGACAAATTGGCGAGACGCGACTTTTGCACAGCTGGAATCGCCGCGGCATGGAAGATTCCGGATGCACAGTGTGCTGTGGCACGGATTTGCCGCTGTTGATTCCGAGCTTGGGCGAGTCAATCTACAGTGCGTGCGGCGGATACTTCGACGACGGACTGCCCGTGAATGAGGTCAACACGCTGACGCTTGTCGAGCTCTTGTGCGCTTGGACTGCCGGGGGCGCGTACGACCTGATGCGCGAAGACGAGCTGGGTACGCTCGAGGTTGGCAAGCTTGCCGATATCTGCGTGCTCGATCGGGATGTGTTCGACCTCGATTATCGCGACGCACGCGATCTTGCGGTTGACATGACGATGTCGGACGGACAAATCGTGTTCGATCGAAATAAGGAGGCATAAGATGTCTGAATCCAAACCGACGCTGCACCGCGAACAGATTGCGGGCATGAATATCCACTACATCATGTGGTCGCTCGATTACTTCCTTGATGTGCAGCAGCGTTTGGGCTTTGAGTCCATTGAGCTGTGGTGTGCGGAGCCGCATGTGACGCTCGACCACACGGGCTACTTTGAAGCTGAGGTCCTGGCGAAAAAGGCTGCAGACCGTGGGCTTAGGTATCGTACTCTGTGTCCCGAGAATGTTGTCTATCCTTGGCAGTACTGCGCACGCAAACCGCTGCATGAACAGCGCAGCTTGGCGTACTTTAAGCACGGCATTGAGCTTGCCGAGGTACTTGGGTGCGACCGCATGTCCATCAACTCGGGCTGGGGCGACTGGGACGAGGACCGCGAGGAAGCCTGGAAGCGCAGCCGCGAGCACTTGTCCATTCTGGCGGAGTATGCCGGCGAGCACGGTCTGGTGCTTACGATGGAAAGCCTGCGTCCCGAGGAGAGCAACCTTGTGACGACGGTTTCCGATGCGAAGCGCATGATTGACGAGGTCGCGAGCCCGTACTTACAGCCCATGGTTGATACAACCGCGATGGGCGTTGCAGGCGAGACGCTCGAGGACTGGTTTGCCGCCTTTGGTGATGGGGCAATTCACGAGATGCACTTTATCGACGGTGACCCGTATGGCCATCTGGTGTGGGGCGATGGCAAGCACGATATGGACGCCTTCGTCGCCACGCTCAACGCCCATGGTTTCGACGGCATGCTGGGCCAGGAAATCACGGACGGTCGTTACTACGATGATCCGGCGGCGGCAGATGCCAAGAACATGGCCGCATTCGAGAAATATCTGATTGACTAAAACAACCATCGGCCACGCAACCAACGTCATTGATTGCGGGCCAAATAAGAAAGGAACTGGATATGAACGCACACGATCTGATCAAAGAGGCAATTGCCGAGAAAGGCAAGTTCGACAGCGTCTACTGGATTGCTTGCGGTGGCTCCATGATCGATTTGATCCCGGCCCATGAGCTTCTGCAGCGCGAGGCAACCACCTTCACTTCGTATATCTATACGGCTCGCGAGTTCGATATCATGCGTCCGCGTCGTCTGGGCGAGAAGTCCCTGGTCATCGCTTGTAGCCACAGTGGCAACACCCCCGAGGTCGTCGAGGGCTGCGAGATTGCCCTTGCTGCCGGCGCTACGGTGATCGCCCAGACCGACAACGCTGGATCCAAGATCGACTCCGGCAAGTGGACCACGTGGGTCTACCCGTGGGGCGAGGGCGTGCCGCAGGCCGAGGTCCCCGCTGGCATTTCGCTGTCGCTTGCGGCCGAGCTGCTCGATCAGCAGGAGGGCTACGCCGATCTTGCCGATATGTATGCCGGTATCGCCGAGATGGATAAGATTCTTCCCCCGGCACGCGAGAAGGTAAATGCCGAGCTGGGCGATCGCTTTGCCAAGCTTTGCCAGGAGCACGAGTTCTTCTACATTCTGGGCAGCGGTCCCAACTTTAGCCAGACCTACGGTTTCGCTATCTGCTCTCTTATGGAGATGCAGTGGCAGCACTGTAGCTACATCCACTCTGCCGAGTACTTCCACGGTCCCTTCGAGGCTACTCAGGATGGCGTTTTTTACTTCCTGCAGATGGGCTCCAGCGAGTGCCGTGCTATGGACGAGCGCGCCCTGGCGTTCCTTAAGACGCATACCGATACGCTGATGGTGCTCGATGCCAAGGAGTACGGTATGGAAGCCGTGCCGGCGAGCGTCCGTGCCTATCTGGACCCGGTGCTGTTCTACGCCATGAACTGCGAGCTGCGTGCTGCACGCGGCAAGGTGTTTGATCACGATCCCGATTTCCGTCGCTATATGGGTGTTGTCGAGTACTAGAAGGGGCAAAGGCCATGGCATTTAACGTTAACGCGCTCGGATTTGGCGACAACGTCGTCGATCGCTACGAGCATATCCACACCATGTATCCCGGCGGCAATGCGGTGAACTTCGCCGTTTATGCCAAGAAATGCGGTGCCGCACGCTCCGCATACATGGGCATTTTTGGCAATGACGCCGCTGCCGAGCATGTCATTGCAAGCCTCGAGGATGAAGGTATCGAGCTTGACAAGTGCGAGCAGATGATTGGCGAGAACGGAGCGGCTCGCGTGACCGTCGTTGACGGTGACCGTGTCTTCCTCGGCTCCAACGAGGGCGGTATCCGTGGCGATGCGCGCTATGTCCTCGATCGCTTTGACCTTTCGTACATGAAGCAGTTCGACGTGGTTCATTCGGGCAACTATTGCTTTACCGAGCGCGAGCTGCCCAAGCTGAAGACTGCGGGCGTCACGGTCTCTTTTGACTTTTCGGACGACTCCACCGACGAGTACTACGAGCAGATTGCGCCCTACGTCGATTTCGCTTTCTTTAGTGCGGCGGATGCCGCGAGTGAGGACGAGATTCGCGAGCGTCTGGCATGGGTGAAGGGCCTGGGTCCGCGTTTTGTGTCGGCTACGGCGGGCGCCGAGGGCTGCATTGCTTACGACGGCGAGCGTTATTACCGCCAGCTGGCTAAACCGGTAACGGACATGAAGGACACCATGGGGGCGGGCGACTCGTTCCTCACCTCGTTTTTGATGTGCTATCTCGATTCCGCCAAGCGCGGTGAGGATGGCGCCGAGGCCATCGAGCGCGCGCTCGACTTTGCTGCCGGGTTTGCCTCGACCGTGTGCGGCATGGAAGGTTCTTGGGGCCACGGAGCACCAATCGTCGAATAGCTTAAGAAAGCGTACGGCGGTCTGGCTATGAGGCCTTGGACAGCCGATGCAAAACAATAAGCGAAACGCGAAAAGGGGGCTCGCCATGTGGCGGGTCCCCTTTTGAACATTGGAGAAGACCATGGGTATTAAAGCGTGTGCGGCTGGTTTTTGCTGCGCGGACGTCTATCAAAACATCGGCGTGTTCTATCCGACTGGTAATGGCATTGACTGGGGTATCCATCTTGCACGAATGGGCGTTTCGGTATCCGCCGTGTCGGTTGTCGGCAAGGACGAGTACGGAGACAAGATGAGAGAGGCGCTGGCCGCTGAGGGGTTCGATATCTCACATCTGCGGGTGGAAGATGGCGACACCTCGGTGATGCTCATGGCATTGAAAGACGGCGTCGATCGCGTGCATCTCGAGGCAATCGATGGCGTAATGGAGACATATCGACCGAATGAAGACGACCGGGCGTTTATCCTAGAGCATGACATCATTCATACCGACCTGTTTGGCAATTGTTTGGACCTCCTGCCCGAATGGCATGATGCGGGCAAGACGGTGGTTATGGACTTCTCGGTGTTCAGCCAGGATCCCGAATATGCATGCGAGGCTCATTTTCCTTACGTAGACTATGCGTTCATGTCGTTCGAAGAGGACACTCCGGAGCTGCGGGACTGGGTACGCCACGTGCAGGAATTGGGACCGCGCGTTGCGGTTGCCACGCTTGGCGAGAAGGGGAGCATTGCCTATGACGGTGAGCGCTTCTATGAGTGCGGGATCGTACCGGCGGAGAAGGTCGTTAATACCGTGGGTGCCGGCGACTCGTATATTGCCGGGTTTACCAAGGGCGTGATCGATGGCCTTGATATTCCGGCGTGTATGAAGGCGGGCGCTGAGCTGTCGTCCCGAGTGATTGGTTCGTTTGAGCCGTACTAGGGTCAAATGCCTGGAAAGGAGTACGAAATGGTTATCGACATGTTGGTTCAGCCCATGCTCTACGGCGAGATCTGTACGCCGGGTGATGAGCCTGATGGATTCGGTTTTTGGTCACGAGAATTTGGTATGGGGCATATGGGTCCCATGGATTGGGACGAGCTTCAAGTTGAGATGGACGTCTGCGATGTGCAGAAGAGCTTGCTCATGCCGCTCGATGTAACCACGGCATGCGGAGGGCATTTTGGCACCAATGACCAGATTGCCATGCTGGTTGCCGCGCATCCCGATCGTCTGTGGGGATTTGCGAGCGTAGATCCGCGGGTGAGCAGTGCCGCAGGCGAATTGGAGCGCGCCTTTACCGAGCTGGGGGCAAAGGGGCTTTGTCTGCATCCGGCAAAGCAGGGTTTTGACCCCGATGATGCTGTGGCTGAGCCGCTTTACGAGCTGTGCGAGCGCTATAACAAGCCGGTGGTTTTCCATGCCGGTATGTCTTGGGAGCCGGGCGCAGAGCTCTCGCGCAGTAACCCGCTTGCATTTGAGCACACAATCGCAACGCATCCAAATGTGCGTTTTAGTTTGACCCACTTTGGCTGGCCCTGGGTGCGCGAGACCGTGGCGATGCTGCTCAAGTATCCCAACTGCTACACGGACACCTCTATCACTTACATCGATTCGCCCGAGGAGATGATGCAGCGTCTTTTCACGGTCGATATGGGGCCGCTGTGGTATGAGCGCGCGTTATCGCATCAAGTGATGTTCGCCAGCAATACGCCGCGCTTCCGTGCGTTCAAACTCAAGCGGGCGCTCGATACCGTGTCCATGCGCGATGATGCGCGAGAAAGGCTCTACTGGGGTAATGCCCTGCGTTTTCTTGAAGGGGATGAGTAAACATGGTGACGCTCGAAACATTGAGCTATCTATCGACTGCTCCGGACCAGTTCATCGATATTACCGAAGACGTGCACGCTGCCATCGAACGCAGCTCGGTGACCAATGGCTTGGCAGCGATTATTTTGTCGCATACGACCTGTGGAATCGTGGTAAACGAGGGGCTGCCCTGCGTGGAGACGGATCTTATGGAAACGCTTGATCGCATCGCCCCACTCGATGCCCCCTATGCGCATGCACACTTCCTGCCGAGCTATGGAGCCACCGGCAACAACTCCTGTGGGCATATCAAGAGCATGATTTGTGGAAACAGTTGCTTCTTTCCCGTCCAAGATGGCCACATCGTGTGCGGAAGTGCCCAGAACATCTATCTTGCGGAGTTTGACGGTCCGCAGAAGCGAAAAGTGTACGTCGAGGTGCTGGGGGAGTAACGTCCCTGCAATAACTCTATGAAGGAGCACGTTATGTCGTTTCTAACCTCGATGTTCAAGACCGAAAAGCCGGTTATCGGAATGCTGCACCTGCGTCCTCTGCCGGGCGATCCACTGTATTACCCGGGCGGAAGCGTGTCGCAGGTCGTGGAAGCTGCCAAGCGCGATCTCGAGGCGTTGCAGCAGGGCGGTGTCGATGGCATTTTGATTACCAATGAGCTCTCGATGCCCTATGAGCAGCACGTTTCTCCCTCAACCCTTGCATCGATGGGCTATGTAATCGGGGCTCTATCCCATGATTTGTCGACCCCTTGGGGAGCTGAGGCTATTTACGACGGTGATGTCACAATCGAGCTGTGCGCTGCCGTCGACGCGCAGTTCACACGCTGCAATTTTTGCGGTGCCTGGGCCGGTGATCTTGGGCTGATTAACCGAGATTTCGCTCACACCATGCGTCGCAAGGCGGCGCTGCGCTTGGACGACCTCAAGCTTTTTCACTTCATCACGAGCGAGGGGGAGGTTTATCTCAACGACCGCACGACTGCGGACATTGCCGATTCACTTCTCTTTAATTGCCTTCCGGATGCAATGGTCATCGGCGGTTCGGCTGCCGGTCGTGGCGCTTCGGGCGAGCTTGCCGATGAAGTCCGCGAGCGTGTTGGCGAAGTACCCGTGGTATGTGGCACCGGTTGTCGCGAAAATACCGTGGCTGACGTATTTGCTCACTACGATGGCGCGTTTGTCGGCACCTGCTTAAAGCGCGACGGAAAGCTGGATGCCCCGGTTGATGTTGAGCGGGTAGCTCGTTTTATGGCTGCCGCTCGTACGGCGCGAGGGGAGTAGGCACCTATGGCGCTCTATCTGGGTATTGATATTGGGACAAGCGCCTCTAAAGGCGTTTTAATCGATGATCGATGCAACATCGTTTGCCAAGCCTCTTGTGGACATGAGACGGACAACCCGTGTGACGGATGGTACCAGCATGATGCGGAGGCAGTTTGGTGGGGCGATTTTTGCCGCTTGTCGCGCGAGCTGGTGGCGCGATCGGGGGTTAACGCGGCACAGATCGGATGCGTGGGCCTTTCCGCATTGGGTTGCGACTGTGTGCCGGTCGATACCGAGTGCAACGCGCTGGCGCCCGCGATTTTGTATGGAGTCGATGCACGTTCGAAGCCGCAGATTGACGAGCTTCTTTCCGAATATGGGTCAGATCGCGCACGCGAGCTTTTCGGGCACGATCCCTGTTCGTCAGATATTGCTCCCAAGATCTTGTGGTTTAAGGAGAATATGCCCGAGGTGCACGAACGTGCCGCGAAGTTCCTGACGGCGTCATCGTTTCTATGCGCAAAGTTAACGGGGCGTTTTACGGTGGACCGTTATTTGGCGGAGGATTTTCTTCCCCTATACGACCGCTACACCTGGAAGGTTGATGCTCGGGAATGTGCTCGTTTCTGCCGGCCTGACCAGATGGCGGAGGTAATGTCGGCTACCGATATTGCCGGGGTGATTACGCGGCGTGCGGCTGAGGCGACGGGGCTCGCGGCAGGGACACCTGTCTTAGTGGGAACGGGCGATTCTGGTGCCGAGGCCATTTCGACGGGTGTATTCCGTCCCGGCGATATGATGGTTCAGTTGGGGAGTACGGCGTATTTCATCTACCTAGCTGATCATATGATCGATGATGCCCGCCTGTGGCCGGGGACGTTTATCATTCCCGGAACTTACGGGATCTGCGCGGGGACCAATACGGCGGGCGCACTCACATCGTGGCTGCGCCAAGAGCTGTATCGCGACGCCGTAGAGGCCGAGGGCCACGGTGGTCCCGATGCCTATTCGGTTATGGCGCATGATGCCGCCGATGTGGCGCCGGGTGCCGATGGGCTCCTGTGTCTGCCGTACTTTGCGGGGGAGCGTACTCCGCTCAACGATCCCGAGGCGCGTGGCGTCTTCTTTGGCCTGACCGGAAGGCATACGCGAGCCCATATGGTTCGCGCCGCCTTGGAAGGCGTCGCGTATACCGTTGCATCCCATGTCGACATTATCGAGCGAGAGCATGGACTGCCAATTGGGCGCATTATGCTTGTCGGAGGTGGAACCAAGAATCCAGTTTGGATGCAGGCTATCGCCGACGTATGCGGGCGCGAGGTCTCGGTTGCCAAGGTTACGGTGGGTGCATGCTTCGGTGATGCCATCATGGCAGCTCTCGCAGGTGGCGCCTATGCATCATGGGATGAACTCGCCCGAGTTCTTGGCGTTGCGCAAACAATCGTGCCTGATATGACTGCCCACGAGTTATATGCGTCGCGCCGTCATATCTTCGACGAATTGTATGCACGCAACCGTGATCTCATGCACGAATTGGTGTAATGCTGCCGAATTGTACTGCCTACCAATAGGGACTGCGTTGTGCGATTCGCATGTCCCTTGGCATTTTAGCCCACAGGGGTTAGCGAAGGTCA
>CATZKS010000049.1 GCA_958421035.1 uncultured Collinsella sp.
CATGTTGTAGAAGAAGATCGGCTCCAGGAACGAACGCACGTTGGCAGGCACCTCGCCCACGCCGTACTCGAGCGCGTCGAGCACCATGACCGTATCGGTGTGCGTGTTGAGGAACGCAAGAGCGCGCTCCTCCATGGGGCGGCACTCGCCGGCGCCAAGCTGCACAAAGTAGAACACGCCGGGCTCGGTGGCTTCGAACGGACCGTGGAAGTACTCGCCGGAGTGGATGTAGCAGCAGTGCTGCCACTGCATCTCCATGAGCGAGCAGATGGCCATGGCGTAGGTCTGGCTAAAGTTGGGACCGGAACCCAGGATATAGAAGAACTTGTGCTGCTGGCAGAGCTCGGCAAAGCGATCGCCCAGCTCGGCGTTGACCTTCTCGCGGGCGGCGGACAGCAGCGCATCCATCTGCTTGAGGCCCTCGTACATGTCGGCGAGTGCCTCGTAGCCTTCCTGCTGGTCGAGCAGCTCGGCGGCGATCAGAGCGCCGATGCCCTGCGGCACCTCGGCCTGTGATACGCCCTCGCCCCACGGATAGACCCAGGTGGTCCACTTGCCGTTGTCGATCTTGGAGCCCTCGCAGTCGGTGAGGGCAACGACCTCGGCACCGGCTGCCAGCGCCATCTCGCAGCCGTCAACGACCTCCTGCGTGTTGCCGCTGTGGCTGCAGGCAATAACGAGTGACTTCGGCCCTAGGCTCTTAGGAGCCATCAGGCAAAACTCGCGTGCCGTGTAGACCGTCGAGGTAAACGTGGTGGCCTCGCGCTTGAGCAGTTCGTTAGCCGGCATGAGGTCGATCATCGAACCGCCACAGGCGATCCAAAAGACGTTCTCGACCTTGCCCTTGCGCTCGATGATTTCCTGAACCAGATCATGTGCGTTCATGCTGATGCTCCTCCTTGTGGGGCGGCTTTGAACGACGACAGCTCATACCTGCTGTCGTTCTATGTTGTCCTATTTATAGCACGCACGACGACGCCCGTGAAGTCATTTCACCAAACTTGTTCCATGTTGTTCTATCTATGGACGTTAGATGTCGAAGACGTAGCGCGAGCCCACGATCTTTTGGCGTCCGAGCAGCAAGGGCCGCCCGTCCCCATCGGTAAAGTACGCCTCCATATAGAAGAGCGGCTCGCCGACCGGCACCTCCAACAGCGGGGCCGCCTGAGCATCGGCGAGCGCGATCTCCACGGTGCAAGGGTCGGACTTGAGCGGCGTGCGGCCCGAATGCTCGGCAACGAGCGCAAAGATCGAGTTATCGGCGAGGTCCTTATCGGCAAGCGTCTGCAGATAGGGATGGTCGGCGAGCACAAAGGCGTTGTTCTCGAGCATGACGGGGATGCCGTCGGCCGTGCGCACGCGCTCGACCACGATAAGCTCGCAGCCGGGCTCTACGCCAAAGAACGCCGCGTCCTCGCGCGTCGCCGCAACCACCGTGCGCGATACCAGGCGCGCACCCGGCACCATGTCGTTGGCAGCGCAACCCTCGGAAAAGCTCTGAACGTCACCCTTCTGGACAATCTTGCGCTTGAGCTTGGGCGCGCACACGAACGTGCCCCTCCCCTGCTGGCGGTTGAGATACCCCACGCGCGACAGCTCCTCGATGGCGCGGCGCACGGTGATGCGTCCCACGCCGTAGTACTTCGCGAGCTCCATCTCGGAAGGAATGCGCGAGCCGGATGCGTACACGCCACGCGCGATCTCGCCCTTTAGGTCGTCCATAACCTGCTGGTACAGCGGCACAGCGGACACCTCAGTGCGCTCGGTTTTATCATCGGATGCCATCGTTATGCTCCATTCCGTGCATGCTCGGACTCAAACTCTTCAATCGCCGCCATAAACTGCTCGCCAAAGGCGTCGGCCTTTTTCTCGCCGATGCCGTTGACCTGGATAAGCTCGTCGCGCGTCTGTGGGCGTAGGCGGCACAGGCCGCGCAGGGCCTTGTCGGAAAAGACCATGTACGGCGCCATCTCCAGCTCCGTCGAGATCTCCTTGCGGAGGGCACGCAGGCGCTCGAACAGCTCGGCATCGTCACCCACGCGCGGGCGCTGATCCAGCTCGGCCTCCTCGCGCAGCAGATCCACCGCACGGCGGGCGCGGGCCGAGGCCTTGCGCTTGGACGCGCGACGCTTAACGGTAAAGGCAAACGTCTCGTCCTCGACCTCGCCAGCGCGCGGGCCAAGCCCCACGACCGGGTACTGCCCCTGCGAGGTGGCCAAATAACCGCGGCCGCACAGCTGGCCGATGATGTCCTTGATACGCCCGACCGATTCGCTCGACAGCTCACCGTAGCCGCGGTCCTCGTCCAGATGCATCTGGCGAATGCGCTCGGTGTTGCCGCCGTGGAGCACGTCGGCGACCAGCGACTTGCCAAAGCGCATGGGACGCGTGGCCACATAGCGCACGGCGGCGCGAGCCATATCGGTGACGTCCTCGACCTCGAACTTCGTGAGGCAGTTGCTGCAGTTGCCGCAGCCCTCGGCATCGTCCGTGGCGGCGCTGCCCGTACTGGCCGCGGCATGCTCGGCCGCGGCCTCGTCGCCAAAGTAGCGCAGCATGTATTCGCGCAGGCAGCCGGTGGTATTGCAGTAGCCCTCCATCTGGCTGAGCAGACGATATCGATTCTGGAGCGCCCACGCGCGCTGCTCGTCGTCGAGCGCCTCATCGGCAGCATCGCCGCGGTCGATCAGAAAGCGGCGCATGCGAAAATCGTTGCCGTTCCACAGCAAGTAGCAGCTGGCCGGGTCGCCATCGCGGCCGGCGCGGCCCGCCTCCTGGTAGTAGGCTTCGATGCTCTCGGGCACGTTGTTGTGGATCACGTAGCGCACGTTGGGCTTGTCGATGCCCATGCCAAAGGCGTTGGTGGCAACCATCACCTGGATATCGTCGTCGATAAAGGCACGCTGGCTTTGGCGACGGGCGTCGTTGCCCATGCCGGCATGGTAGCGGCCAACGCGAATGCCGCTGGGGCCCAGCGCCTCGGCAAGCTCGCCCGCCAGCGCATCGACCGTCTTGCGGGTCGAGCAATACACGATACCGCTCTCGCCCGAATGCGCGATCACATAGTCGCGCACCCACGCGGTCTTGGCCTTGTCGCCCATCTCCTCGCAACCAAAGTAGAGGTTTTTGCGATCGAAGCCCGTCACCACCGTCGCGGGGTTTTGCAGGCCGAGCATTTGCTGGATATCGGCACGCACACGCTCGGTCGCCGTAGCGGTAAAGGCAGCCACGATGGGGCGCTGCGGCAGGGAATCGATGAACTCGCGAATCTGCAGGTAGGCGGGGCGGAAATCCTGACCCCATTGGCTTACGCAGTGGGCCTCGTCAATAGCCACGAGCGGCACGCCAATGCCGGCGGAACCCGCAGCCTCCTGCGCAAAGGCCAAAAAACGCGGCTCGAGCAGGCGCTCGGGCGCCACGTACATAAGCTGGTAGCGGCCCTCGCGCGCCCGCTTGAGCACGGTGTTTTGCTGGGCTGGGGTAAGGCTGGAGTTGAGATAGCTGGGTCGCGCACCCGCCGCGAGCAACGCACGGGTCTGGTCCTCCATAAGCGACAGCAGCGGACTCACCACAAAGGTGATGCCGGGCAGCATGAGCGCGGGCACCTGGTAGCAAATGGACTTGCCGGCGCCCGTGGGCATAACGCCCAGCGCATCGCGACCGGCAAGGATCGCATCGACCATGCGGTCCTGCCCCGGGCGAAACGAGGTGTAGCCAAAATAGGCGCCGAGCGTGTCGAGCGCCATCTGCTGCATGCTATCGGTCATGGTTTCCTAACGTCCAAGCCATCTGCCGCCGATTATACGCCGCCACGCGGACAGCAGCACACGGCCGTCGCCCAGACTAGTCGTTTAAGAACGCCCCCAACGGCTAATCTCTTGACAAGCGCGGAATTATCGTAGGTTGAGCATAAGTCAGCGAAAACGCCCCTAGGCGAGCAAGGTGACGTGAAAGAGGAGGGAAGCGTACTTTTGTACGCGACCGACGATTGAACGTCAGATTGCCGCTTAGGGGCGTTTGCAGCGTCGACCGGTCCGCCGTTCGTTAGAACGGCGGAACCAACCCTACATGACCATAACGTAGCGCGATCCCACGTAGTACTGCTTACCCATCAGGACCGGCTCGCCATTGGGGCCCGTGAAGCCGGCACGCAGGTTGAGCAGCGGATCGTGCGGAGCAATGCCCAGCTCGGCCGCCTGCTCGGTATTGGCACGAACGGCCTCGACCGTGCGGTAGCCAACCGAGACAATCGGCGTTCCGCCAACACGCTCGACCTCGGCAAAAATCGACTTGTCCTCAAGATCGGCCGTCAACAGCTCACGGTAGGCGTCAAACGGCACAAAGATGTTCTCCTCAAAGATGGGCTCGCCGTCGGCTGTACGCACGCGCTTAATATGCAGCAGCAGCGCGTCCTTCTGCAGGCCAAAGAACTCCATCTCGTTTTGACGTGCCGGCACAATCTGGCGATCGACCACATGTGCGCCCGCCTTCATGCCATTATCGGCACACAGCGCGGTAAACGTCTGCAGCGTCGAAGCGTGGAACTGGCGGTTGATGTGCGGCGTAGAGACAAAGGTGCCACGGCCCTGCTGCTTAACCAGGTAGCCATCGGAGCACAGCTCCTCGACGGCGCGGCGCACCGTAATGCGGCTCACATCGTACTGCTCGGCTAGCTCAAGCTCGGACGGAATACGCTCCTTGGGTGCATAAACACCTTTCTCGATCGCATCCTTAATTTCGTCGTAAATCTGCTGGTAAAGCGGTGCATTTTTGGGTGCAGGCATATCTAATCACTCTTATCGAAATATCGAAATAACTAATACGTATATAACGTCTAGTTTCATATTACCTCATAATGATAAAACGATACACCCTCCCTACCAAAAAGCGACAGCTTCATTTTGGTAGGTTTTATCTGGGCAAACGAGAGCCTCTCGAAAGCAACGGGGCTTTCGGGGGGCTCGTTCGGATGGGTTGCGCAGGACCGGCAAAATGCCAATACCCTACTTGCCGTCGTCCTGCTGCAGGCTGTCCTGTTCGCTGAGGCGCGCCTGCCTGCTGGCCATGCGTGCGGGCTTGTCGGGATCGGGAACGGCCGTGGGCATGGGCTCGTCGACATGACCACCCCACCAGCCGCCCACAAAGTTGAGCGTGTGGAACACGTTGATCACGGCGCCGGAATCAACGTCGCACACCAGCTTGATAATGTCCTGACTCTCGTAGGTCGAGACAACGGTGTTCAGCAGGTACATCTTTTCGCGGCTATATCCGCCGACGACCTCGGCGCAGCTAATGCCGTGCTGAAAATGGTTTACGTAGGCAGTCATGACCTCGTCTGCCTTACGCGTCGTGATCTGCAGCGTCACGCGATCGTAGCGACGATAGAAACTGTCGATGGTCTTGGTCGAAATAAACTGGAACACGATGGAATACGCCGCCTTGTCCCAGCCAAACATAAAGCCAAAGATCGCCAGGATAAAGCAGTTGAAACCAAAGATGACGCCCCAGATGGTCTTGCCCGTGTGGTTGGAGACCCACAGCGCGATAAAGTCGGTGCCGCCGGTGGATGCGCCGGATTTAAGTGCGATGGCAGCGCCCAGACCCGAGACCACGCCGCCAAAAATGATGAGCATGATCTTGTCGCCCAAAAATGGAGCGAAGTGAAAGACGTTGAGGAACAGCGACGAGAGCACGACCTGCATCATCGAGAAGATGACGAAGCGCTTGCTGATGCCGCTCCAGCATAGGAGCGCCACGGGGATGTTGAGCGCGAGCATACCGAGCGAGATGTCGATGTGAACGCCGCCCAGCGAGGTAACGCGATCGAGCAGGACCGCGACGCCGGTGAGACCGCTCGGAAGCAGGTCGGCAGGCTGAATGAACGCCTGGATCAGGAATGTCTGGAGGACGGCAGAAATTGTGACCGCCACGGCAGTAATGGCACGGCGGACGATGGTGAGGCGGCCGAGCATGAGCACGCGGTCCGTGAGCTGATCGATGGCGTTCGCCACGTAGGCTCCTTTCGAAGGCAGATGTGGTTGTGGGGCATGCCCGCGATTGTAGCATGGAGCGTGCGGGGGCGCTTCAATTCAACCTCCCTCGACAACCAAAACGGGACCAGCAACCCCACGACCAAAGGCCCAAATTACAAGTGAGTAGACTTTTTACGATCTGCCGAGCACACCCAAAACCGCCACCCCTGTGACCTGCGGTTTTACAAAGGAAAATATGCATCGTGCTCGGCCTGCGCCAAAAAGTCTACTCACTTAGCCCGAATCGAAGCCAAACGGATCAAAATCGAAACCAAATTGAGCCAGTCCACCGCAAAAAACGTTTGAACCCGTGCTTCTCGCGGCGGATTGACACTACAAAGCGACCAAAATGTCGGTCAGATTATCAATAACGGCATCGGCTCGCGATTGATCGAGGTTGACGCCCTCGTGCGGACGCAGCGCCAGGACGCGGGCGCCGGAACGTTTGCCGGCCTCGATCCCCAAAGGCGAATCCTCGATAACCAGGCACTCGGCAGGCTCCACCCCCAGCGCCTCCATGGCACGCAGGTAGATCTCGGGGTCGGGCTTAAACGCACTGCACTCGTGGCCGCTGATGGTGTAATCCAACACGTCGGCAATGCCAGCGATCTCCACCAGCTCGTCAATAAGCTCACGATAGGACGAGCTCGCGATGGCGCACTTCACGCCGCGCTCGTGCAGCTCACGCATCACCGGCTCCATCTGCTCGTTGAGCAGCTCGGCATACGGAACGGGGTGGTCCGGGCTGTAGACCTGCTTGTACTCCACGCGTAGGCGCTCGCGCAGCTCAACATCGTCGGGCACCAGCGCCTCCCAAATGGCGGGCTCGTTAGACCCCGAAAGATCGGGGATCTCGTCAAAGTGAAAGCCCTTCTCCTCCATAAACGCCACGCGACGACGGTTGTAGAACCACTCGGTATCGACCAGCACGCCGTCCATGTCAAACAGCACTGCCTTGATCATACGCATCTCCTCCCACCTGCCAAAAAGGGACAGGTTTATTTTGGTAGGTTTTATCTGGGATTTGCGACGCGACAGACACGCCCTCCCCAGAGCAAAAAAGGGGATGGGGCGCAAACCCCATCCCCTCTCAATCAACCCGTAAGGTCTACTTACTTGTGATTAGTAGGAAAGCTTCCACATGTAGCGACGCATGGTCAGCGGGTGCTGACGGGCCTCGGCGATCTGGTTGCCGTACTCGCGCATAACGGCGAGGTGCAGCAGCGGGTTGAAGTAGGTGACGACGCTCGCGGGCACGGCGTCGGCCAGGCCGTAGTCCTTGGAGTCGATCAGAGCGACCTTGGCGCCCATGCGCTCAAGGAAGGTGAGGGCGCGGGCGTCCATCGGACGGGTGGCGCCATCGGACATGAAGAAGACGTAGGGCTTACCCTCGGTGGAAACCTCGAACGGGCCGTGGAAGTACTCGCCGGTGTTGTAGGCGGCGGCGTCGATCCACTGCATCTCGGTGAACAGGAAGGCGGCGTGAGAATAAGCCATCTTCTCGGAGGCACCGGAAGCCATGAAGTAGATCATCTTGTCGTCCTTGAAGTCCTCGGCGAACTTCTTGGCGAGCTTCTTGCAGTGCTGAGCGGCGTTCTCGCAGAGATCGAAGACGTTGGTGAGGCCGGTGATCATGTCCTCGTAGTGGTCATAGCCCTCGGTCTGCTGAAGGATCTCGACAGCAAGAGCGATGGCATAGCCGGGCTTCTCGCACTTGGCAGCGTAGTTGGCGTGGAAGCCGTGAACGATGACGTGGTCGGCGTCGACGGTCAGAGCGGAGCCAGCCTTGTTGGTGAGGGAGACGACCGGGCAGTTGTGCTTCTTGGCGGTCTTGTTGGCCTCGACGGTCTCGGGCGTGGAGCCACCGAGAGAGCAGGTGATCACGAAGGTGTGCTCGTTGACCCAGGAAGGCGTGTCGTAGTTGAACTCGTTAGCGGTGAAGATCTGAACGTTCAGCTTGTCCGTGTTGTTGGCCAGGAAGTACTTGGCGGGGTAAAGGTCGGACATGGAAGCACCGCAGCCGACGAAGGCGACGCTGTGGATCTCGTGGTTGGACAGGACGTCAGCGACGATCTGCTTAGGGAGGTTAAGGTCGATCTCGTACATCTGACACATTCCTTTCGATTTTTGCGGCGCCACATTGCCGAGCGCTCGCAGGGTTACCGTGGTTTGGACCGAGTCGCCGGCCCGTTGAGGATGTGTCAAAGGAACTGTCCCTTTGACACATTTAGGGATGGAAGCCTGCCTGGGGTATGGGATGCCAGGCAGGCCCCCGGGGGAAAGCGGTTAAGCGCTTGGTCGCGACTAGGCCAGGATGCCGGCCGCGGAGAGGGCGATGCCGCCCACGATGGCGATCACGAGAAGCCAACCGGTGTTGACGTTCTTCTTGATGAGCCAGTACATAAGGCCGGTGAGGCCAAGGGAGATCATCTGGGGCATCATGCCGTCCAGGATGTCCTGGATAACGACGGTGCCCTCAGCGAACTGCAGCGGGGTGGTGGCGCCAATCAGCGTAGCGATCATGCCGCCCACGGACATAAGGCCCACGATGCCGCAGACATACATGAGCTTCTCCATGAGGTCGCCGCCCTGAAGCTTGCTCAGGTACTCGTGGCCGCCCTGATATCCCATCTTGGCTGCGAACCAGGTGATCAGCACAGAGGGGACGATGGAGATGAGCATGGCCAGGATCGGGCCCATGATGGAGCCCTGCTGAGCCAGCTGAACGCCCAGGCCAAAGGCGATAACGCGGATGGTGCCCTGGAAGAAGGAGTCACCGATGCCGGAAAGCGGACCCATGAGGGAGGTCTTGACCGCGTTGATCGAATCGGGATCGAAGTTCTCGGGATCCTTGGCGTACTCCTCCTCCATGGAGGCGGTGAGGCCTAGGATGAAAGCGCTCGTCTGCGGGGTGCAGTTGTAGAACGCCATGTGACGGTGGTAAGCCTCTTTCTTAGCAGCGAGCTGCTTGGGGTCGGACTCATCCGGATAGAGGCGATCGAGCGTGGGAACCATACCGTAGAGGAAGCCCATGTTCATCTGACGCTCGTAGTTCCAAGAGGCCTGGATGGCCCAGGAGCGCCAGAAGAACTGGCTGACCTTCTTGTTCAGGGACACGTCCTTGGTTGCGGTTGCCATAGTGTGTTCCTCCTTAGTCTTCGTCGTCTTCGAGCGGATCGTAGTCGGAATCGACACCGGCGGCTGCATGGGAACCGTTGAACTTGAAGCCCATGAAGACGACAGCCAGGCACACACCGATCAGAGCGACCGCGATGACGGACAGGTTGAGGTAAGCGGCGAGCAGGAAACCGATGAACAGGAACGGAGTCATACCCTTCTTGATCATCATGGTGAGCAGCAGGGCCAAGCCGTAGGCGGTCATGATCTTGGTCGAAACGTTAAGACCAGTGGACAGCCACTCGGGAACCATGTTGACGATGGCCTGAACCAGGTCGGTGCCAACAAAGACGGCGAGGAAGATCGGCAGGAAGTACATGACGGCGTACAGACCGGAGCCGGCGCAGATGTGCATACGGTAGGCGGTCTTGAACTTTCCGTTATCGATCGCGCTATCTGCCACATGGGTGAGGGCGGCGATGATGGAACGGAACACGATGCCGAGGAGCTGACCCAGGACGGCGACCGGGATGGCGATCGTCATGGCGGTCTCGGCGGAAGCATCGGTCAGGCACGCAAAGGCAGCGGCCACGATGCCGCCCAGGACCATATCGGGCGGAACGGCGGCGCCGACCTGCACCAGGCCCATGGACACGAGCTCGACGGCGGCACCGACGGCAAGGCCGGTGGGCACATCGCCCAGCAGCAGACCGACGAGCGTGGCGCCAACGAGGGGCTGCTCGAAGTTAAGACGACCGAGCAGGCGGGAGTCCCACATGCAGAACACGCCGACGAGGCCGACGAGCACCGCACTGATGAACGTATTCATACCCTTCTCCTTTCAGTCAGGCAAAAGCCTGGTTGATTACAGCTTGGCGTCGATGTCGACGCTCTGATACGTAGGGGTCTGCTGGACATAGAGCTTGATGCCCATGTCGAGCAGCTGGTTGACGTCGGCCTTCTGGGTGGCGTCGAGGAAGACGGAGCTGTCCTTGCCGCCGACCTGATCGGCACCGTCGTGGTTGGCGGTGGCGCCCAGGTTGATGGCGTCGAGCTTGTAGCCCTGGCAGAACTGCAGCATCTCGGCGGTGTTGCCAAAGACGAACATGACGCGCTCGCCGAGGGTGTTGAGCTTGTCCATCTTGGCGAGGGCACGCTCGACGGTGAAGACGTTCAGGCGCACGCCCTGGGGCTTGGCCAGCTTAAGAGCGCCCTTCTTGATGTCATCGTTGGCGGCAGCGTTGTCGACGACGATGATGCGCTCGGCCTGAACCTTGGTGGTCCAGGTAAAGACGACCTGACCGTGCAGCAGACGGTAGTCAAGACGTGCGAGAACGATCTTGGCGGGACCGGAGCTGTGACGGGGCGCCTTGGCCTTCTTGGCGGGAGCCGCGGCGGCCTCGACCGGTGCGTTGGGGTTGGTCAGACCGGTGCGGGCCTCGTTGATGAGGGCCGCGAGCTCGGCGCCCTTGACGGGGACGGGGCTCATAGCGAGCGTGAGCGCCAGCGGGATGTTGAAACCGCTGACAACCGTGAACTTCGTGCCGTTCTTGGAAAGCTCGACCATGTTGTTGTTGACCGAGCTGCCGAGCATATCGGTCAGCACATAGACGGTGTCGTCCGCGTTGAACGCGGCGATCATAGCCTCAACCTTATTGGTGATGGGCTCCTTGTCGTCACGAGCAAGCGACACGACGTGGACGTTCGACACGTCGCCGAGAACCATCTCGAGCGTGTCTTTGGCGCCTGCGGCCAGGCCGCCATGAGATGCGAGAATGATCTGATTCATCTTGCCTCCTCCTTTTCGTTATGGTCATTATAACGTCTTATACGTTGCTTATATTGCTAATTAGTATAAAGACCGTTCGCGGGTGAAAATCGACCGTTGACGGGTTTAACGTACTTGAAACGTTTGGGCCGGGTAGGCCGGCGCTGGCTGGATAACCCCAGGTCAGACGCCGCGCACAATCCTCTATCGCACGAAGTACCAGGGGCTTTCCTGCACGGTGGGCTCCAGCGCGATGCCGGTGCGCTCGCGGAACAGATCCATGTCCTGCGATTTCTCCGTCCACCACGCGTTGGGCTTAAAGGTCATGCTCTCAACGATATGGCCGACAAAGGCACTGTTGCGCAGCTTGGAGAAGTTGGTGTTCATAATCAGGATGGACGCGAGCACCAGCACGATGCCCAGGACCTTGATTGCGCCGGCGGGCTCGGCGTAGATGCCAATACCGACCAGAACGGTCGCCACGGTTTCGAACGAAGCCACGACCGGCACCTTCGACGTCTCAAGATCCATCGAAAGGCCCTGCATATAGAAGATGTACGCAAGAGCCGTCGGAATAAAGCCAAAGCCTGCGAACAGCAGAATGAGCTGCGGAGACATTGCCGCGGCCACATCGGACCACGGAGCCGAAAGCGCCGCCATAAAGCATCCGCCAAAGACAAAACCCCAAAACGTTACGGCCAGTGGATGGAGTGTCTTGGTAGCCATACGGCTAAACACCGCCAGCAGCGCACCGCAAAGTCCGGCGATCACACCCGACGCGACGCCCCAAGCCGAGAAATGGAAGCCAGACAGGTCACCGCTCGTCACCGCGAGCACACAACCCACAATGTTAAAGACGATGGCGACGAGTTTGTTGGAGGTCACGTCCTCGCGATAAAGCACGCGGCCGAGCATGACGCCAAACACCGGCGAGGTATAGAGCAGCACCGAGGCCGTTGACATGCCCACCTCGCCCATGCACTCGTAATAGCAGGTGTTGGCGACGGCCAAACCGACGATACCGACAAGCGCGCAGGGAACAAGCTCTTTAGGACTTGCCTTGAACAGTGCCAGGGGACCCGATGCTTTTCCCTCACGAGCACCTCCCTGGCAACCCATGAACGCCAAGACCGGAGCCATTAAGACGGCACCCGACAACAGGCGAAAGGCCGCCATGCTCTGGGACGAAACGCCCATGGCCGAGATGCCGTTTACAAAGATTCCGATGCTGCCCCACATAAGCGCGGCGACCAGCACCAGCACATAGCCCAGATTGCTTTTCTTCAACGCAGCCTCCTCGGTATTGTTTCCAATATGTTTCACACTACGTTATAGTCGTTATATACATTTTTCAAGACACAAATCGCCGAACGGAAAAATCTGCTCGCCCACATAGTCATTGGGTACTCATTGGGGACGTTCTTAAATGACTAGTCGTTGGGGACGTTCCTGAATGACTACTCATTTAAGTACGTCCCCAACGACTAGGACTGCCCCCAACTGCTGGCAGAAAAGGAACGTCCCCAAATGCCACCATGAATTCAGTTGCGGTGAAATAGTTCCTGAATAGAGGCTTCAGGCCCCCAAACAGGAACTATTCCACCGCAACTTATGAGGACATCGAGCTGTTAGGCTGCTCCATCCCCTAGTAATCGAGCTTCCACATGTAGCGGCGCGTCATGTAGTCCTTGTGGGTGACGGCAGAGAGCGCGCGCATATACACGTTGTTGAGGATCGGGGCAAAGATCAGGTGGTTGAAGTATTCGCTCACGCTGTCCTTGATGTCGTTGAGGCCGAGCTCCTTGGCGTCGAGCTGATAGACGCGCTCGCCACCGTACTGGTTGACGAAGCGGATGCCGCGCTCGTCGTTGCAGCGGCTGCGGCCGACGCTGATGAGCTGGAACAGCGAGGTGCGCTTGTCCAGGATCTCGAAGGGACCATGGAAGAAGTCGCAGGTGTTGATGGTGCAAGAGTCGATCTGCAGCATCTCCTGCACGTTGCAGATGCTAAAGACGTAGGCGGCACCAAAGAGCGGACCCTGAGCCATCACGTTGATGCAGGGCTTGTCGGCGTTCTGCTCGGCCCACTTGGCAGCGAGCGGACGAGTGTACTCGACGGCCTTGCGATAGATGGGGTCAACCAAGTCGAACGCGGCCATAGCGGTCTCGTACTCGGCATAGCCCTCGGTCTGCTGCGTGAGCTCCATGGCGATCATGGTCACGACGGCGGAGTTGGTGCGGCCCATGCAGGACTCGTCGACGGCCAGGCTGTCGTACTGGATCTTGTAGTCGCAGACCTCGGTGAGGCCGGACTCGTCAACATAGATGGCGATGGTGCTGGCACCGTGGTCCTTGGCGACCTGGGCGGCGACGATGGTCTCCTTGGTGCCGCGCATGGACACGACGACGGCCAGGGTGTTCTCGTTGACATAGGCCGGGGTGGCGTGCACGAACTCGTTGCTGGTGTAGCTGGAGCTCACGACCTGCGTGGCCTCGTGCTCCATAAAGTACTGGGCAGGATAGTTGCCGCCGTTGGATCCGCCAGCGCCAATCCACACGACGCGCTTGATGCCGCCCTTGTCTGCCTTGTCAGCCAAAACCTGGGAGACGACATCCTTAACCTGTTCCTGAGTAGTCATCGTGCATCAGCCTTTCTTCTCGTTTGATGCTCTCGATGGCATACAAGTTACATACATGTTTTGGTTATGTCGACTAGTTGTATGCTATATTTGACTTAGAAATTCTGCTGCTAAGGTTTTCGATTACTCGTTACCAGCGATTTTATTGTTGTGTTGAATACATGCTTGCTTAGTTAAGCATACAAGTTAGATATAGGTTGGCAATATGAGCGTCTCATCTAAAAAGAAACTGAGCCAATACGAACGCTTGGCGGGCACGCTTCGCGACCGCATCGCCGCCGGCATCTACGCACGCGGAGACAAGCTGCCGTCCGAGATGGAACTCATGGACGAATCGGGCCTGTCGCGCAGCACCGTGCGCCACGCCCTTAAGGTGCTCGTTGATGAGGGCCTGGTGCGCACCGAGCGCGGGCGTGGCGCCTTTGTGGCCGACACGCCCGCGCTCCACGAGAACAACCTGGTGTTTTCGAGCTATACCAAGCAGGTCGAAGGCCAGGGCATGAAGCCCACCACGCGCACCGTGGACTCGGGCTTTGCCAAGGCGGCCGGCAGCATAGCCAAGTTCTTTGACGCCGCCGTGGGCAGCAAACTCGTCAAACTTGTCCGCCTGCGCTACCTGGACGACGCGCCGCTGTGCTTGGAGACCACCTACCTGCCGCCAAGCTTCGAGACGCTCATCGATCGCGATATTAACGGTTCGCTCTACGCCACGCTGCGACAGGAGTTCCATCGCGCGCCGGCACAGGGGCATAAGACCTTTGAGGTGTGCTATGCCTCGCAAAACGAGGCGTTTTTGCTCAACGTTGAGCGCGGGCAGGCGCTGATCCTGATCACCGACTACGTCTACGACACCGACGGCCGCCCGCTCCACGTCTCCAAGCGCATCCAGCGCACCGACCGCGCCAAATACACCGAGCCCATCGGCTAGCGCACCAAACGAGGCAAACTGTACCTAATGAACGTTTTA
>CATZKS010000050.1 GCA_958421035.1 uncultured Collinsella sp.
TCGATGCTTGCGATCGTACCGCTGCGGGCCCCACGGCTCCTGCCTGCGGCCTTACGTTTATGGGCGTGGATTACGATCCCGCCGAGCTTGTCGTGCTCGACTAGGGGAGGGCTTGACGCGCCGTTCGTCGGCATCTGTCATCTGTGGGCTGCGCGTGTGCAACATCTGTTCTTGGCGTGCAGTGCAACCGGTGTCTCATTGCTTTTATTTATGGGGTGTACCATGAACCACGGTTTGATTCATTGCTGTCGAGAGGACGGATAACTTGGTTCGACGTGGCTCGCATCCGCGACTTTCGGTGATCCTTGTGGTAGAAGGTTCGCCCAGCTATGCGATGCGTGCGCTCGAGAGTATCCAGAACCAAGACCTCTACGATTTGCAGATTGTCGTTGTCTGCCGCGATGCTGCGCCCGGTGCGCGCCATTCGCTTCAGGTTGCTGCCGATAGGGACATCCATATTGATTTGATTGACGTCGAGGACGCGAAGCGCGGCGCTTGTCTTCGTGCCGGTTTTGATGCCTCGCGCGGCTCTCAAATCATCGCCATGAACGCCGATGAGTGGTTTGCTCCGCAGGCCCTTTCCAAGATGGTCGATATCGCGTGCGATACTGCGGCAGACATTGTGCTCCCCTCGGTGTCGCTCGATCGATACGATGCGCATCGCGAGCGTCATTCGCGCGTCTTGGATGCTGCCTCTATTGCCATAGAAGACGAGTCTTCTATGGTGACTGGGCTGCCCCAGTTGATTTTGGGCGGCCTAGTCGCTCAGACCTCTGGCGTGATGTATAGCCGTCCGCTGTTTGAGGCATGCCTGTCGCGCGGCAAGGCGTACCGTACGGTTGAGTTTATGGCTTATGCGCTCTCGCAGGCACGATTCGTGTCCGGCTGCGGCGACGCTTGTTTCCACGCGGTGGCACCTAAGCTTACAGATGCCTTTGATCCCACCATGTATGCCAGGATATCCGATGACACTCGAGCGCTCGACGAGCTTGCGGACTCACTCTCGGAAGCAGATAGCGGTGGTCGGCTCAAGCTGGCAAGCCAAAAGTTCTACTTTGCCGGACTGGTCGCCTGCATCGAGAATTTGTGTCTGAGCCCGCATGGGGTGTCGTCAATCGAGCGTTCCGCCCGCATGCGTGATATGCTCGATGCGCCTCGAACCCGTCAGATGGTCGCCGCGCTCAAGGATAACCATCGGGGGCTCGGTCTGTTGTTTGGGCCGATCGCCAGCGCCAAGCCCGCGCGCTGCGTGATGTGTACGCATCTGGCAGCTTTTCTTAACCGGACGGGCACAAAAACCGCCTAAACGGCTCATCTCGAAACAAATTTGCATAGAATTGTTTCGAAATGCGTTCTTATACACAAAAGCCTTCAAATAGCGTTAAACTATTCAATCACTAATTGATTGTCTCCGCTATCTTTTGGAGAGAGGGTTTGTATGGCTAAAAAACGCAATGGGCGCCAGGATGCCATTAGAGATATTGTGCGCAATAAGGACGTCCGCACGCAGCGCGTGCTGGTCGATGAGCTCCGCGCTATGGGCTTTGATTGCACGCAGGCGACTGTCTCTCGCGATATTGCCGATATGGGGCTGCGTAAGCTCCCTGAGGGCATCTATGTTCTGGCAGAGGACCTGCACCTGCAGCGTATGGTTTCCGAGCTCGTAACGGGCGTTCTGCGCACCGATAATCTGGTTATGATTAAGGCTCAGCCTGGCACGGCTTCCGGCATCGCCGCCGCCGTTGATGCGGCAGAGCTGCCCGATGTGCTTGGCTCGCTTGCCGGCAACGATACGATTTTGGTTATTGCCCAGACGGCCGAGGACGGCGAGCGTCTCGAGGCGCTGATCAATAAGCTGAGCAATTCTCGCAAGTAGGCGTGCGGGTCGTGCGCTCGGCACCGTGCGCGCTGACATAGTGGCTTGTAAGGGGTATCGACGTTGGTCGGTGCCCCCTTTTTTTGTCTGCCGGTATAAAGACCGCCCATCAGGTCGCTTTAAACTAAAAAGGCCCCCGAGCAGTTTAATAAGCTGCTCGGGGGCCTTGTTGCTTATGGCCGGATGATTTCTAGCCGACCGTATCGTCAGGCGTGGGCGAGGGGTCGGGAGTGGGTGTAGGCGTAGGCGTAGGCGTAGGCGTAGGCGTGCCGCCATCGCCGCCGGTCGAACCACCAGTGGAGCCGCCCGTCGAGCCACCGGTCGTACCGGTGCCGCCGGTGGTGTCGCCGCCCGTGGTCTCGGTGGTCGTGGTCGTCGTGGTAGTCGTTGTGGTGGTTTCCTCTTCGTCCTCGTTTTCGTCCTTGTCGTCGTTCTCCGTCTTCTTGGTGTTGTTGGTGCCGTAGAACTTCCAGACGCTGTTGTTCTTGTAGGTGGGCGCCGTTCCGGTCGCAAACTCCTCGCGCTCGGTACCGGTCAGAACGGTGTTCATAAATCGCTTAAAGACAGGCAGGTTGGTGCTGTCGCCCAGCAGGTCCGTGCCGTATTTTTGGATGGGGATCTCGCCCGCGGAATAGCCGGTCCACAGGGCGCACGCCAGCTGCGGGGTATAGCCGCAGAACCACAGGTTAGTGGTGTTGTCGGTGGTGCCCGTTTTGCCGGCATAGGGCTGGTTGACGCTCAGAGCGCCAGCAGCACCCGTACCGCTTCCCTGCATGACGCCGGACAGAACATCGGTGACCGCGGCAGCCTCGCCTTCGGTGAGCACCTGCGTGGGATTGTCGGTGTGCTGGTACAGAACCGAGCCGGTACGCGAGTCGATCTCGGTGATGGCGATTGGCTGGCGATAATAGCCGCCGTTGGCAAAAGTGGCGTAGGCCGATGCCATCTCGAGCGGCGAGATGGACCCGGTGCCGAGCGTCATGACGGGAACGTCCTCGATATTGTCCTTGGCGGGATCGATGCCGAGCTTTTTGACGAGCGACATGATCTTGTTGTTGCCGATGGCTTCTGCCACCTGAATGTAGCCGGTGTTGGATGAGTATGCCGTTGCCTGCTTAAGCGTGATGTTGCCATAGCTCTGGTTGGCATAGTTTTGCACCTTGGTCGTGGTGCCCTTGGCTGTAAGAGGCGAGTTGCAGTTGAGGGTGACGTTGGGGTTCATGCCGTTTTGGATGGCAGTTGCCAGCGTAAAGGCCTTAAACGTGGAGCCCACAGGGCGCTTTGCCGTAGCGTGGTTCACGTGATTCTCGTCGGCGTTGTAGTCGTAGCCGCCCACCATACACTTGATGTAGCCGGTCTTGGGGTCAACGACGACCATGCCCATGTCCAGGCCGTCGAGCGAAAGCGTGTCGAGCTGCGCGCGCACGGCCTCCTCGGCCACCTGCTGCATGGTGGGGTCGATGGTGGTCTTGACGGTCAGACCGCCCTTAAAGAGCACGTCGGTGGAGAACTCCTGCTCAAGCAGCTGCTTAACGTAGGAGACAAAGTAGGGTTGAGAGTACACATCGACGCCGCTGCCCGAAATCTCGGTCACGTTAAGCGTGATGGGCTCAGCCTGTGCGGCATCGTGCTCTTCCTGCGTGATGTGGCCCAGACGCAGCATGTTGTCCAGAACCTTGTTGCGGCGGGACAGCGCCAGGTCGGGATTGACCGTGGGGTCGTACTGCGAGGGCGAGTTGGGAAGGCCGATGAGCAGCGCGGCCTCGCTCAGGGTGAGGTCGGCGGCGGTCTTGGACAGATAGGTCTCGGCGGCGGCCTCGATACCATATGCTCCATGGCCGTAGTAGATGGTGTTGAGGTACATCATGAGGATCTCGTCCTTGGAGTACATATCCTCCATCTTGATGGCGATATAGGCCTCGCGCACCTTACGCTCGATGGTCGAGTCGAATTGTTCCTCCTGCAAGATGGTGTTGCGAACCAGCTGCTGGGTGATGGTCGATGCGCCCTCGTGGCCGCCGGTGAGGGTTGCCACCGATGCGCGCGCAATGCCCCAGAGGTCGATGCCGCCATGCTCGTAGAAGCGCTCGTCCTCAACGTCGACAGTGCCCTGCAGCACGTACGGGGACACCTGGTCCTTGGTGATGGACTTGCGGTTTTGAGTGTAGAAGCTCGCGATCTTGTTACCGTTGCAGTCGACGATTTCGGTGGGCTCACTTACCAGATAAGCGTTGGCGTCGGTGTAGTCGGGCAGGTCGGACAGCCAGCGGTTGACGTTGCCGATCATGCCGATGCCAAACGCTACGCTCGCGATAAGCAGAAAGCCCAAAAACGAGAGCAAGATCATGGGAAGGACATGCGTCTTGGAGCGACTGCGTCCCTGTCGTTGGCGAGGACCCATATATTGACCTCCGGGTATGTCGTGCCAGGCGGCAGGTATGCTGCCGGGCAGGATGGACATAAGTTATTACACGATAAACCAATCGGGGCGCACGAAGCCTCGTGTATGCTGGTTGGCAGCAATTTTCAGAGTGAAAGCACACCTTGGCAAGGAGTTTACCGATGGCGATTCGGCCGATGGAACCGAGCGGACAATGCGAAAGCGAGTTGGCGGCGGTTGGAGTGGCGCTGCCCGAACTGCTGGCGCCTGCTGGCGGGCTCGACCAGATGCTCGCGGCGATTGCGGCGGGTGCCGATGCCATCTATGCGGGGCTGGATGGATTCAACGCTCGAGTGAGCGCGCATGGCTTTAGCGATGATGAGTTCGCGCGCGGTTGTGCCGTGGCCCATGCCCATGGCGTGCGTGTGTATGTGACGCTCAACGTGTTCGTGTTCGATGATGAGCTTGCCGATGCCGTGGCGTTGGGGGCGCATGCGCACGCGTTGGGTGCCGATGCGCTGATTGTGGCAGATGCCGGGCTGGCTTGCGCGCTTCGTGCGGCGATTCCGGGGGTCGAGATTCACCTGTCCACCCAAGCGGGCGCCCATAGCGAGGGTGCCGTGCAATTGGCTGCCAAGGAGTTGGGAGTTGAGCGCGTGACGACGGCGCGCGAGCTGAGCGTGGCGGAGATCGGGACGCTTTGCGCTACCGGCGTGCCCATCGAGGTGTTCTGTCACGGCGCTATTTGCATTGGATACTCGGGTGCGTGCGGGTTCTCTGCCCTTCGACGTGGCCGCTCTGCGATGCGCGGCGACTGCACGCAACCGTGCCGCCTATCCTATGACTTGGTGGACGAGGCGGGGCAGAGTGTTGTCGCTGTCGAAGGGGATCGCCTGCTTTGTCCGCGTGACTATCTGGGTATCGCGCATCTGCCCGAGCTTGTTGCCGCCGGCGTGGCATCGCTCAAGATCGAGGGCCGCATGAAGAATCCCGACTACGTCTTTAACGTGGTGAGGGTGTGGCGTCGGGCGCTCGATATGCTGCGCGACGGCGCATGGGATGCCGATGCGGTGCCGGCGCTTGAGCGCGAGCTGGGAAGGTCGTTCAACCGCGGCTTTACCGATGCGTATCTGCGGGGCCGTTCGGGCGCCGAGCTCATGAGCTTTGAGCGCGCGATCAACCAGGGTGTGCGCGTGGGCCACTTGGTGGCGGTGGGTCACGAAGAGGTGACGGTTGAGCTTGATGCCGCCGTGGCGGCGGGTGATACGCTCGAGATCCGATTTTACCCGGGTGCCGACGCGCGTCCCGATGTGCCCAAGCGCTGGCCGCAGGTGCCTTGCCCCGTGGATGCCGTTGCGGGAGAGCGCATCGTCGTGCATTGCAAACGCAAGGTGGACGCGGGCTGCGAGGTCTATTTGATTCGTAGCGCCGGCGTGCTGGGGCAGACGGCAACGGTGTTGGAGCGCATGCGGGCCGAGGCAGATGCGGTCACGCCTGTTGAGCGGTCCGTTGAGGTGTTGCCGTTTGAGGGCGTTCTGGCAGATGGTGATGTGCCGACGGAGTTGGCGGGGCCGGGGGAGCCGGCAAAGCGCGAGGATTTTGCTCGTATGGTCTTTGCCTGGGAACTGATGGATGTGGATCCGCGCGATGAGCGAGATCTGTCCGATGCGACGGTGGTGCTTGACGAAGTGTGCCGCGCAGGCGACGCCGAGCGGACTCGGGCGCTTATGCAACGTGCCGGGCGCATCGTCTGCCGCAATCTGGGACAGGTGGCGATCGCCCGCGAGCTGGGCACGGCGTTTGACGTGGCGGCGCCGGTGTTCTGCGCCAATCGAGCCACGCTTGCTTGGCTGCGCGGGCTTGGTGCGGGGTGGGTATACTTGCCTGCCGAGTTGCTCGGCAATGACAGGGAGCGTATTGCCGAGTTGGCTGCTGAACCCGGCGTCTTGGGTCCGGTCGACGCTGACCGTCCCGAGCTTATGGTGTGCGAGCACTGCCTACTGACCGCCGAGGGCGTCTGCGCCACCGATGCGACGGGGCAGGTTCGTTGCCGCGACTGCTTGCGTCGTCGGCAGGTACGCTATCTGGTCGAGCGTGACGGTACACGTCTGCCAGTTGCCATTGACGCATGCGGCAGGACGAGGATTTTCCTGTCGTAGGTGCTGCGTCGCGTCAGTTTGTTATCATGAGAGAGTTTATGGACTTCCAGCACCGCCGTTTTCGGCGAGGGTGCTATAGCAAAAGGAGGATACCCAATGCTGTCTGTTGACGAGCAAATGCGTATCATCACCTCGGGCGCCGCGCAGATCGTTCCCGAGGCCGACCTTCGCAAGAAGCTTGAGAAGGGCGAGCCCCTCAACATCAAGCTCGGCGTCGACCCCACCAGCCCCGACCTGCACCTGGGCCACGCCGTGCCGCTGCGCAAGATGCGTCAGTTCCAGGACCTGGGCCACAACGTCACCCTCATCATCGGCAACGGTACCGCGTTGATTGGCGACCCTTCGGGCAAGAATTCCACCCGTCCGCAGCTTTCGCAGGAGCAGATCGAGGCCAATGCCGAGACCTACGTGAGCCAGGCCATGAAGATCCTGGATCCCGAGAAGACCACCATCGTGCACAACGGTGACTGGATCCTTTCGATGGATCTGGCCGGTCTGCTGCAGGTGTGCTCCAAGTTCACCGTCGCCCGCATCCTCGAGCGCGACGACTTTACCAAGCGCTACCAGTCTCAGACGCCGATCGCCCTGCATGAGTTCCTGTATCCCGTGATGCAGGCTTTCGACTCCGTGCAGATCAAGGCCGACGTCGAGATGGGCGGCACCGATCAGCTCTTCAACCTGCTCGCTGGCCGTGAGCTCATGGAGAAGATGGGCATGGAGCCGCAGATCGCGCTCACCATGCCGCTGCTCGAGGGCACCGATGGCGTGCGCAAGATGTCCAAGTCCTATGGCAACTACATCGGCCTGACCGACGCTCCCAAGGATATGTTCGGCAAGACCATGTCCATCCCCGACGAGATGATCGGCAAGTACTATCGTCTGGCCAGCTCGCTCACCCCGGCCGAGGTCGACAAGATCGACGCCGCCCTGGCCGATGGTTCTGCCGACCCCTACGAGCTCAAGCGCGCTCTGGGCCGCGACCTGTGCGACACCTACCACGGCGCCGGCGCCGGAGACGAGGCTCAGGCCGAGTTCGACCGCGTGTTCAAGGAGGGCCAGCTTGCCGACTTCCCCGAGAAGCATGTCGAGCTGACCGTCAACGACGAGGGCCAGATCTACCTCTCCGGCCTGCTCAAGGACTTGGGCCTTTCGGCGAGCGCCGGCCAGGCTCGTCGCGATATCGACGGCGGTGGCGTCAAGATTAACGGCAAGGCCGTGGCTCCCAAGAGCTACAACATCGATCCCAGCGCCCTCAAACTGGGCGACACCCTCTCCGTAGGCAAGCGCAAGGGCTTCAAGTTGGTCTAACGAGCGAGTTGACCTCACAAGTGCAATAAGGCCGCAGCCGGGAATCCCGACTGCGGCCTTTTTGGTTACGACGATCCCATGGGGACGGAGGGATCATTTGGCGGTGCCGTTAAGCGGAGAGGCGTATTGTTGACCCATCGTTTGGGCATACAATGGCTGTTGGCTTGCTGCGGTGAAGGCCTGTCCGCTCCGCAGCTTTTTTCTACGGTTAAAGGAGTATGTATGTCCGTTGAGGTCATGAGGTCTGTGATCGAGGCCGCCGAGGGGCGTGTTCCCGTCGACACGCTGTTTGCCAACGCGCAGATCGTCGATGTGTACGGCCAGCGCGTGGCGCCCGGTGGCGTTGCCGTCAAGGATGGTGTGATCGTCGGCGTACTCTACGACGGTCGCGACGATGCCGCTGGCACCTACGAGGCGACCGAGGTCATTGACTGCCAGGGCCGCTATCTCGCCCCCGGTTTTATCGACGGACATCTGCACATTGAGTCCTCGAACATCCGTCCTGCCGAGTATGCGCGCATGGCGGCGACGCGCGGTACCACCACCGCCATTGCCGACAGCCACGAGATCGCTAACGTTTCCGGCTTGGACGGCCTGCGCTTTATGATCGAGGACGGTCGTCGTGCTCCTATTTCCATCAAGTACATGATGCCCTCGTGCGTGCCCGCACTGCCCGACGAGCAGGCCGGTGCCGTCATCACCGCTGCCGATATGCAGGCGTTTTTTGCCGAATATCCGGGTGATGTCTTTGGTCTGGGCGAAATGATGAACCTGCCGGGCGTCTTTATGGCCGACCCCGAGACTTGCGCTCGCATCGATGCTGCCAACCAGACGCCGTCCAAGCAGGTTGACGGCCACGCGCCGCTCGTTGCCGGCAAGGACCTCAACGCCTATGCCGCGGCGGGTATTATCGCCGACCACGAGTCGACGATTCCCGAGGAGGCGCTCGATAAACTGTCCCGCGGCATGTATGTGATGCTGCGTGAGGGCACGTGCAGCCACGATCTGGCCAATTTGTCCCCGATGCTGCTGGAAAACCCCGCCCGCGCCCGCCGCTGCTGCTTTGCGACCGACGACCGCGCTCCCTCCGACGCGCTTTCGACCGGCATGATCGACAATGCCTGCCGCGTGGCCATCGAGGCTGGCGTCGACCCGGTGGTCGCCATCTCCATGGCGTCCCTTTCCACGGCTGAGGCATTTGGCCTGGACCACGGCTGCCGCGACCCGCACGAGCTCCGCGGCGCAATCGCCCCGGGCAAACGCGCCGACCTGCTGTTGCTCGATGACCTGACGTTTGCCAAGGCTCCGCATCGTGTCTATGCCGCCGGTGCTCTGGTGGCGCAGGACGGCACCTTTGTGGGCGAGATTGCACCCGAGATGGTCGAGGTTGCGGCCCTTGCCGATGAGCTGCGCGCTTCCGTTAAACTGCCGAAGCTTTCGCTCGACGTATTCGATTATGCCTTTAAGCCGGGCGAGGCCGTTATCGATGTCATCCCGGGTATGGCCATCACGGGTATGGCTCGCCCCGAGAGTGCCGAGGGCCTGCGCCGCATTATGCTTATCGAGCGCCACGGCCGCGGCGTGTCGCTGCAGGCCGAGGGCGCCGATGGCGACGGCCCCGCTGGCCTGGGCCTGGTCGGCAAGCATATCGGTCGCGGCTGGGTGCGCGGCTTTACCATCACGGGCGGTGCCATCGCCTCGACGATCGGCCACGACTCGCACAACGTGTGCGTGGTGGGCGACAGCGCGGCTGATATGATGGCTGCCGTCGAGGCCGTGGGCCAGGGCGGCCACGTGCTGGTGCGCAACGGCAAGGTCGTGGCGCGTATTCCGCTGGCGCTCGGTGGCCTTATGAGCGAAGGCACGGCCGAGGACGTTGCTGCGCAGCACGACGACTTTATGGTCAAGGCGCGCGCCATGGGTATTGAGCCGCCGCTCGACCCCATCATGGGCATCATCTTCCTGCCCCTGCCGGTCATCCCGACGCTCCGCATCCGCCCCGAGGGCATGTTCGACGTTACAACCTTCACCTATGCCGACTAGTCATCGGGGACGTTCTTAAACGACTAATCGTCGGGGACACTCTTTGGCGGGCTGCCTGACGTCGCGACCGTGGGGCCTCTGGCGCGCGTGAGCTATTTGCTAGGTCCTTGTAACGTTTGCGCCCGCGGAGTCTTATTTGAGCTCCCTTTGGGTACGGTGATTTTGGATATACGTCCGATTCCATCAAGCCCGAAGGGAGCTTTTCTATGTTTAAACTGATTGCATCCGATATGGACGGCACACTGCTTGACGAAAACGGCCAGGTGCCTCCCGAGACCTACGAACTGATTCTGGCGCTACACGAGCATGGTGTGCATTTCGCTGCATCGTCAGGTCGTCGCTACGATCGCCTGTGCGAGTTCTTTGCGCCCGTTCGCGACAAGATGGACTTTGTCGCCGCTAACGGCGCCCAGGTCTACGCCGACGGTAAGATGGTAGACCGTGAGGTGTATTCCCACCTGGCGATTCGAAGGCTCGCCCAAGCCGTCAGGACGTTTCCCAATCTGCATCTTGCGCTCTTTGACCGAACCAAGTCCTTCCTGCTCGATGACGAGTGCAAGTTCGTGCGTGAGGTCGATAAGGACCTTCCCAATGCCGAGCGCATTTGGGAGCTGCCCGATCCCAGCGTAAATATCATCAAGGCGAGTATCTTTTGCGATGACTGTGCCGTTATGGACAGTGCCTACGTACTGCAGCGCGAGCTTGGCCAGCTCTTTACCTTTGCGCCTTCTGGAAACGCATGGATCGATGCCATGCAGCCCGGTGTGTCGAAAGCCTCGGGAATCGAGCAGCTCATGGAGCACTATGGCGTCGAACGCGACGAGGTCATGGCGTTTGGCGACTCGATGAACGACTACGAGATCATTCGCTTTGTCGGCACGGGCTGCGCGATGGAAAACGCGCGTCCCGCGCTCAAGGCGGTGGCCGATCGCGTGGTGGGTTGTAATCGCGACCACGCCGTCCAGCAGGAGCTCCGTCGCGTGCTGGAGAGTCTCGCTTAATCCGGCAGATGGGGACGTTCCTTTTCTGCCGGCAGTGGGGGGACAGTCCTTGCAGCTTTTTTGCGAAGACTGTCCCCAACGACTAGTCGTTTAAGAACGTCCCCAATGACTACCCAACGACTAAGCGAGGGCGGCCATGATGGTGCGGGCGACGCCGTCGTGGTCGTTGTCGTATTCGGTGATGGCGTCGGCGGCCTCGCGGTCTTCGGACTCGGCGTTGATCATGGCCATGCCGTGGCCCGCTGCCTGTAGCATGGGGATGTCGTTGATGTTGTCGCCGAACGCCCAGGCGTCGGCGAGACGCTCGCCCAGGTGCTCGCATAACCACGTGAGGGCCGTCCCCTTGGTGGCGCCCTCGCCCATGACCTCGATATTCATGGCGTACGAACGCGTGACCTCAATGCCTTCGAGCGTGTCGAGCGCCGCCGCGATGGCGTCGCGATCGGCCGGGTCGTGCCAGTACATGGCGATGCGTTCGAGCGTCTCGACCTCGTCGATCTTGCTGTCGATATCCATGTCGATCGGTGTTCGTGTGCGCTTGAGCGAAGCCGCGATGTGGGGGTCGCCGCCACAGAACTCATCCAGACGCCCGTATAGCGAGCGGGGGAGGAAGCACTGCCCATCCGCGAAGATATCGAAGGTCACATCGTGGCCGGCGGCAATGCGATGGATGCGGTGGGCAATGCCACGGTCGAGCGGACGGCTCAAGATGCACGTGGCGCGCGAGACGTCGGTGGGCGTACCGGCGTCGAGCTGCCAGACGCTGGCACCGTTGGCGCAGACCGCGTAGTGTACGGCGGGGTGAGCGAGGATGGGCTCAAAGATGCCTGACAGCGGGCGCCCCGTGCAGGGCACAAACTCAACACCGCGGCGCGCAAGCTCGTCGAGCATCGCCCAGGTGGCGTCGCTCATCTGCTTGTCACTCGTCAGCAGCGTTCCATCCATATCGGAAAACACAATCATTCGATGCAGCCCTTTCTACTGGCATAAAAAGCGTGGCCGAGGGCGGTGATGCCCTGGCCACGCTCGGGTTCTATAACGGTCCGCGTCCTAGCGATCGGCGAGCGGCTTGTACTCCAGCGGATCGATCACCGGACGGTATGCCGGGCGGATGATGCGATGCGCGCAGAAGAGCTCTTCCATGCGGTGCGCCGACCAGCCGGCCATGCGGGCGACGGCGAACAGCGGCGTAAAGAGCGTCTCGGGCACGCCGAGCATCTTGTAGATAAAGCCCGTGTACAGGTCGATGTTGGCGCAGATGGGCTTGGTCATGCCGTGATCGCGCATCACCTGCGGGGCCAGACGCTCGATGCGCTCGATGAGCGCGAACTCCTCGCCCAGGTCCTTCTTGGCGGCAAGCGTGCGCGCGTAACGGCGGCACACCTCGGCGCGCGGGTCGCTCAGCGTGTAGACGGCGTGGCCCATACCGTAGATGAGGCCCGTGCCGTCGAAGGCCTGCTTATCGAGGATCTTGCCCAGGTAGGCTGCGACCTCGTCCTCGTCCTCCCAGTTGGAGACATGCGCACGGATGTCCTCGTGCATGGACACGACCTTGGCGTTGGCGCCGCCGTGGCGCGGACCCTTGAGCGAGCCGATAGCCGCGGCGTAGGCGGAATACGGGTCGGTGGCCGAGGAGGACAGCACGCGGCAGGCAAACGTGGAGTTGTTGCCGCCGCCGTGCTCGGCATGCAGCATGAGCATCACGTCGAGCAGCATGGCCTCGTCGCGGGTGAATGCCATGCCGCCGCGCAACACCTGCAGGATGGTCTCGGCGGTGGAGAGACCGGGTGTGGGGTGCGGTACATGAACCTCGGAGCCGCGGCGCTTGGCGACCGAGGCCATATGCGCGAAGGCGGCGATGCGGGGGAGACGGGCGAGCATGGAGATGGCGACGTCGATTTCGTGCTCGGGCGTGATCACGTCTGGTTCGGCATCGAAGGCGTAGAGCAGCAGCACGGCGCGCTGGAGCACATTCATGATGCTCGACGATACCGTGGTCATGGGGAACTCTTTGACGTACTCGTCGCTCAGATGTCTAAAGGCACCCAGGCGCTCGCAGAAGCCGTCGAGCTCTTCCTTGTTGGGCAGCGAACCCGTGATAAGCAGATAGGCGACTTCTTCGTAGCCGTAGCGATTCTCGGCCTGGGCATTGTTGACCAGATCCTCGATGCTGTAGCCGCGAAGCGTGAGCTTGCCCTGATCGGGCACGACCTTTCCGTCGACCTTGTTGTAGCCGTGCACATCCGAGATACGAGTGAGGCCCGCGACCACGCCCGAGCCGTCGGCATTGCGCAGGCCGCGCTTGACATTGTGCTCGACAAACAGGCCCTCGTCATAAGGGTCGGTCGGCAGGCCGTGGTAGAGGTTTTCGCTCTCAGGCGAAATCTGGCGGCTTGCTTCGTAATCCAGAACCAGGCGGCTCAAGTGGTCATCGAAGCGGTAGTAGATTTTCTTGGCGTCGTAAGCCATGCGCGCTCCTCTCGGGGCCGTGTGGGGGCGGCGTGCTTGGGTGCAGATGCGCCGGCCTGTTCCCGCACGGCCTGTTCGCTACAGGCGGTACATAAAGTTAAAGACGTCCTCGCGCTGGATGGACACGTTGACGCCCGAAAGCTCGCCGGCCTCGGCCAGGGCCTTCTGCAGCTCGGCGAAGTCGAGCTTGGACTCGGCGGTGTCGGCCAGCATGGTCATGGTGAAGATGTCCTCGATAATGGACTGCGTGATGTCGCGGATGTCGACGTTGGCCTCGCCCAGAACGCGGGTGACGCCGGCGACGATGCCGGGGCGGTTCTTGCCAAGGACGGTGATGACGATACGGGAGGACGAGATCTCGGCCATGGGAAACCCTTTCGCGTGGTTGCGGCGCGCGCGGGGCGCTCCGCTACGGTACAGTGTTCATCATTGTACCTGTCTGGCGCCAAAAGGGGTGTGCTTACTGCGGCGTTACACGTCTGCAACATGGGTGAAGGCTCGTCGGGGTGCGTGCTCGCTGCGGTTGGCCACGCCGCCCTGCACAAAGACCGTGAACCTTTTGTGGGACGCGCGACGCCGTGGTACCATAGCCAAGTTTGTTGTCTTGGTCGGAAACCAAGACGCCTTATGCGCTGATCGGTAACCAGCGCCTGACCAATAAGGAGTCCTACCATGAAGCAGGGTATCCATCCCCAGTATGTCGAGTGCACGGTGACGTGCTCCTGCGGCAACACCTTCAAGACGCACGCTACCGTGTCTGAGATGAAGGTCGAGCTTTGCAACGAGTGCCACCCGTTCTACACCGGCCAGCAGAAGTTCGTCGACACCGGTGGACGCGTCCAGCGCTTCGCCGACAAGTTCGGTGGCGCCGCTGCCGCCCAGCTCAAGAAGGCTGAGGAGGCCAAGGCTGCCAAGGCTGCCAAGGCTGCTGAGGCCGAGGCCGCTCGCAAGGCCGCCGCTGAGGCTAAGGCTGCCGAGAAGGCCAAGCGTGCTGCTAAGTTTGCCGAGGAGGCTGCCAAGCAGGCCGCCGAGGCTCCCGCAGAGGCTCCCGTCGAGGAGGCCGCTGCCGAGGCCGAGACCACCGAGGCTGCTGAGTAAATAGCTCGCCGAGGAATCGCTCGCATTCATGGCAAAAGGGCCGTGCATCCGTTTGGGTGCGCGGCCCTTTTCTTTTTATTGGTGCAGGCTAACCCGTTCCCATTGCACCAGATTGGTGCGA
>CATZKS010000051.1 GCA_958421035.1 uncultured Collinsella sp.
CGTCGAGGAAGTCCTCAATTATCTGGATGCCGAGGTGCTGAGCCCCGAGGCTGCTGCCCGTCAGCGTGTTGAGCTGCCTTGGAACGATGAGGTCGAGGAGGCACGCAAGGCCGAGGCTGCGCTGGCAGACGAACGGGCGACCGCCGAGCGCCGTGCCGCTAACCTGACGGCTGCCGATGAGGCGGCGCTAGGCGGCGACGTACTGGGCAGCCGTGCCTATGCCGAGGAACTGGCCGATCGCGAGGCCGAGGAAGCCGCCGCGCAGGCAGCAGAAGCCGAAGCCGCGGAAGCCGCCGAGTCCGAGCTCGACGAATACGGCATCGCCATCGAGGGTGCCGGCCAGGAGACGGCTTTAGCTCAGGATGCCGCTGCGCCTGCCCCAACCGAGCCCTGCACTGCCCGCGTTCTCGAGGTCGGCTGCGGCACGGGCTGCATTTCGCTCTCCCTTGCCTGGGAGCGCCGCGGCCACGTCACCTGCACTGCTACCGATATCGAGCCGCGCGCCATCGACCTTGCTACCAAAAACCGCGACGCCCTCGGCCTCACGGCAGATGAGGTTGCCTTTAGCCTCACCAACCTGGTGAGTTCCATTCCCCGCGAAGAGTGGGGCACCTTTGATGTGCTCGTCTCCAACCCACCTTACATCCCGACTGGCGTCATGCGCTCGCTGCCGCACGAGGTCAAGGACTTTGAGCCCGACCTGGCGCTCGAGGGCGGCGCCGACGGCCTCGATATCTTCCGCCGCCTGCTCAATGCGGCGCCTTACATGCTGCGCGCCGGCGGCCTGTTTGCCTGCGAGCTCTACGAGGGCGCCCTCGATGCCGCGGCCGAGCTCTGTCGTCAAGCGGGTCTGTCGGACGTGCGCATCGTCCACGACCTCACCGATCGTCCCCGTATCGTCCGAGCCATCGTCACCGAGCCCAAGCAGCGCCAGTAATATTTATTAACTGGTTAACAAAAATTATAAAGTAGTTTATAATTAGGACGGCTGAAAGAGGTCGGCCCATGCAACCTCCTACCTTTCGGGAAATCATTGCCCTACTCAAGCACGATGGATTCGTGAAGGTCGCGCAAGTCGGTAGTCATGCTAAGTATGTTTCTGGCGATCGTGTTGTCACCGTGAACGGCTCTGGTGGTGATCGACCAAAGAAGGGCACGTGGGCAAGTATTCGTCGCCAAGCTGGATGGTAGTTGGAGGCAAAATGAGGCAGCGATTTACCTATGACTGCGTTCTCATAAAAGAAGACGACGGTTACTGCGCCAGCTTCCCGCAGCTTCCCGGCGCCTTTGCCGATGGCGATACGCGCGAAGAAGCGATTACCCATGCCACCGAGGCGCTGATGGCGTTTTTGGCCGACGACCTCAACAACGGTTTGACTCCGGCAGGGTACGAACGCTCGGCCGAGGTCGTGGCCCTTTCAGTCGAAATCGACCACGAGGACGCTCGGGAAGCGGCGTGCCGAACATTTAAAGATGCAGCGCTGGACCTCAAAGTCTCCGCTCCGCGGATTACCGCGCTGGTCAAAGCCGGAAAACTCGATGTTGAACTCGTCGACGGCCGTCGGATGATAACGATAGACAGCATCGAGCGCTACGCCGCCCAAAGACGCCACGCCGGCAGGCCAAAGAAGTTCGTCGCAGTCCAATAACCCCCTCACTTTCACCGACTACTAGAGCCGCTCACCAAACCAACATGCGCTCTGGGCAAATAGGCTGAATGTTTCGTGCGAGAATGCCCCTCAGTAAACAAACTTTCACCAGAGCGTAAGGGGCTGGCATACACATGCAGACGGTCTATCGGGTATACGAGGGAACGCGCGAGCCGCATCGGCTCGCCGTCGAGCGCACGGCCGAGGTGCTCGGCTGCGGCGGACTGGCCTTGATCCCGACCGAGACCGTCTACGGTGTCGCCGTGGCAGTCAACGCCTTCTCGGACGCCGTACCCCAAGATACAAGCGAATTCCCATCGTGGCCGCGCGATCCGCAGGCTGTCGTCAATGGCGCCGCGGTCCCTGCGCTCGGTACCGGCTACCGCCGCATCTTTACCCTCAAGCAGCGCAAGCTCACCCAAACGGTCGCCTGGCTGGTTGATAATGCCGAAGCACTCGACCGCTATGGCGTGGATATCCCCGAAGAGGCTCGCGTACTCGCGCGACGATGCTGGCCGGGAGCCCTGACTATCGTGGTCAAGGCGGCCCCCTGCGTGCCGACCTTTATGCGCGCCGCCGACGACACGGTGGCACTTCGCGCTTCGGCCTCGCCCGTGGTGCAAGCGCTCATCCGCGCCTGCGGCAGCCCTCTTGCCTGCACCAGCGCCAACACGCATGGCGCGCCCGCGCCGGCAAGTTTTGTCACGGTGGAGGAGCGCATCCTGGAGGGGGTCGATGTTGCCGTCGACGCCGGCGAGACCCCGTGTCGCGACGCCTCGACCATCGTGTCGTTCCAGCACGGCGGGCTCCAGATCCTGCGCCAAGGCGCACTTCCCGCATCAGAGATCGAACGGGTCCTGTCCGACCCGATGCAATAGAAAGGTGTAAGCGATGTCGTTGAATCTGGGCAGCCTGGGCATGGAAGATGCCTCGTTTAACTTTGGCGGTTCCTACATCATGGCGCTCGACTGCGGCACCACCTCGGTACTTGCGACCATCGTCGACGAGTACGGCTGCATCGTCGCGCAGGCACGTCGTAGCGTCAAAACCAGCTTCCCGCGTCCCGGTTGGATAGAGCAAGACCCCATGGAGGTGCTTGCCAGCCAGATCGGCGTGATGATGGAGGTCCAGTTTAAGAGCGGCATCCATTCTGACCGCATCGCCGCCATCGGTATCTCCAACCAGCGCGAGACCACGGTGGTGTGGGACCGCATAAGCGGCCAACCCATCTATAACGCCATCGTGTGGCAATGCCGTCGCACCGCACCTCTGATCGACGAGCTGGTCGAGCGGGGCGCAGAAGAGCTGGTGCGCTCCCGCACGGGACTCACGCTCGATCCGTATTTCTCGGCTTCCAAGGTGCAGTGGATCCTCGACAACGTCGACGGTGCGCGTGAGAGCGCGGCGGCGGGCGACCTCATGTTCGGCACCATCGACACCTGGCTCATCTACAACCTCACCGGCAGTCAGGTCTTTGCCACCGACTACACCAATGCCAGCCGCACGGCGCTCTTTAATATCCATACGCTCGATTGGGACGACGACCTGCTGGCGCTCTTTGACGTTCCACGTTCCATGATGCCCGAGGTTCGTTGGAGCTCGGGCGACTACGGCCGCGTCGCGAGCGACATCATGACCAACATGCCGCCCATCATGGGCGTGGCGGGCGATCAGCAGGCGTCGCTGTTCGGCCACTGCTGCTTCCATCCCGGCCAGACCAAAAACACCTATGGCACGGGTTGCTTTATGCTCATGAACACCGGCGACGAGGTCGTCGAATCCAAGAACGGTCTGGTCTCCACGATCGGTATCGCCGCGGACGGCAAGATCAGCTATGCGCTCGAGGGTTCTATCTTTGCCGCCGGCTCAACCATGAACTGGCTGCGCAACAACATGGGTATCATCTCGAGTGTGAGCGAGTCCGCGCAACTCGCCGCTTCGATCAACGACAACGAGGGCTGCTACTTCGTCCCCGCCTTCGCTGGCCTGGGCGCTCCCTGGTGGGACCCGCGTGCCCGCGGTATCGTGTGCGGCCTGACCGGTGCCTCGAGTCGCGCGACCATTGTGCGTGCGGCCTGCGAGTCCATGGCCTACCAGAGTTATGACGTGCTGCGCGCCATGGAGCAGGACGTGGGACTTTCGATTGAGCGCCTGTCCGTCGATGGCGGCGCCTCACGCAACGAGTTCATCATGCAATTCCAGGCCGACCTGCTGGATATCCCCGTGCTGCAATGCGAGACGGTGGAGACCACGGCAATCGGTGCCGCGTACTTGGCGGGTCTTGCCGTCGGCTATTGGGAAGACCTGGAAGAACTGGAGCAAAATGCCCAGATCGTTAGGACCTTCCTTCCCTATATGTCCGCCGAGCGTCGCGAGCAAAACCTTGCGGGCTGGCGTGATGCAGTCAAGCGCTCGCTCAGTACCGCACAGTAGGGCTGCGATGGGCTGCTCGATACAACAAACCGCTAAACTTATGCATGGCGTGCGGCGGCAACATTGCTGCGCGCCTTGTCAGCAAGGCCGTTTTGCGGCCGCAACGAAAGGGGCAATCAACCCATGACCGTCACCTACGATACGTCCCGTGTGACGCTTGTCGATCACCCGCTCGTCCAGCACAAGCTGTCGATTCTGCGCGACAAAAACACCGGCACCAACCAGTTCCGCCAGCTCGTGCGCGAACTCGCACTTTTTGACGGCTACGAGGCCATGCGCGACCTGCCCATGGAAGACGTCGAAGTCGAGACCCCCATCGCTACTGCCACGTTCAAACAGCTCGCCGGCAAGAAACTCGCCATCGTGCCCATCCTGCGTGCGGGCCTTGGCATGGTCGACGGCATCCTCGACCTGGTGCCCTCCGCTCGCGTGGGCCACATCGGCATGGAGCGCGACGAGGTCACCCACGAGCCGCACGAGTATTACTGCAAGATGCCCAAGGATATCGACCAGCGCATCTGCCTGGTCGTCGACCCCATGCTCGCCACGGGCGGTTCGGCCGAGATGGCCATCAGCTACCTGCGCGAGCGCGGTGTCAAGGACATCCGCATGCTGTGCATCGTCGCGGCCCCCGAGGGCCTCAAGTCACTGACTGAGAAGGATCCCGATGTGCATATCTATACTTGCGCCATCGACGACCATCTCAACGAGGCCGCCTACATCGTTCCCGGCCTGGGCGACGCCGGCGACCGCATCTACGGCACGCTGTAATCTCTGGGCCATACCGGCTAACGTCGAAAATACGAAGAAATGGTGCGCGCGGGCGAGCAAAAGACGTCCACGCGCACTCCTGTTAACGGACGTTTTGCCCTGCAGGGTTCGAGAAAAACGTATTACCGTACCTGCGGCATAAAGAAGGTCTTAAGAAAACGAACAGGTGCGTATTAACCGATGCTTTTTCGGTTGTACTTTAGCGATTGGCTCGTACAATAGTCACCAATGTTTGGCGGGAACTGTTCTGTGAGGCGTTAAAAAGGAAAGTGAGGACGCCAGTGTTTCAGATAGCCGATCTGCTCGCTATCGTTGCAGGCGCCATCGCGGGCGCAATTGCCTTCCTTCCCTTTGTCTTTACGCTCAAGCCGGTTCTTGACGATAAGCAGAATGCGGACATGCTCAAGGGTATGGTGAGTCTGGCGGTCTCGGCAATCGCGTTGCTTGTCTTTACCTTGGTTGTGTTTGTGTTGTTCGGAGAGGCATTTCGCATGTTCCTCCTGGGCGAGGCGATCGGCTTCGTGGCCTTTATGGCCGCCTGCGCGGTTCGCGTCGCCAAGGCGCTGCGAGATCCTCATGAGGTCGAAAGGTAAGTCGTGGAAATTTTTGAAAAGCTGCCTGATGAGATTAATCATCTGGTCAGCGAGTTCAGCTCCACCCCTGTCGTGGGCGATCTGAGCTGCGGCATCACGCAGTACTCGTTTTGGCTGATCGTCTCCACGATCGTGCTCCTGATCGTCCTGGCCGTGTTCAAGAAGAAGCAGACCCTGGTTCCCAAGGGCTTCTTCGTCAACGGTTTCGAGTACATCATCGAGTACGTCGAGAACGATATCGGCAAGGGTGTCGTGGGTGAGAACTGGAAGAAGCACTTCCCGTTCCTGTGCTCGCTTTTCCTGTTCATCCTGATCAATAACATGATCGGCCTGATCCCGGGAATGAAGCCCGGCACCGGCGCAATCGGCTCCACCGCCGCACTCGCCATTTTCGCCTTCGTGTACTTCATCTACTACGGATGCAAGGCTCACGGCGTGATCGGCTACATCAAGAGCCTCGCCCCGCAGGGCGTGAGCTTCCCGATGAACGTGCTCGTGTGGGTCGTTGAGCTTTTCTCGACCTTCCTGCGCCTCATCACGCTTGCCGTCCGTCTGTTCTGCAACATGTTCGCAGGACACGTGGTCATGGGCTCGTTCGCCATCATGGCGAGCATGTTCATGCAGCCGCTGCTTCAGCAGGTTTCCGCGGCCCACGCCGTCGGCGCCCTGCCTTCGCTGGCCTGGCTTGCCATCCTCATCCTGATCTATGCGATCGAGCTTGTGGTCGGCGCCATCCAGGCTTACGTCTTCACGGTCCTTACCGCCGTGTATGTCTCCGAGGCAGAGGAGGTCGCGGAGGAGGAGTAGTCTTCCGTTCGCGCCTTAAAGGTAAGGCAATTCGTTAAACCGCCGGTGCCCGTACCCATGGAGCCCGGCAGTTATAAAAAGGTTATCCTGCGTGAAATAAGACACGCACGACAAAGGAGGAATCGTGGGAGTTATCGGTTACGGTCTCGGTGTTATCGGCGCTGGTCTTGCTATCGGCCTGTCTGCTCTGGGTGCTACGGGTGCTATGGCCCGTCAGCCTGAGGTCCAGGGCCGCGTGTTCACCGTCTTCATCATGGGCTCCGCTTTCGGCGAGGCTCTGGCTCTGATCGGCTTCGTTGTCGCGCTGATCGTTAAATAGCACGGAGCGTCAAGTATGAATCTTTCATCCCAGAAGAGCGCGATCGCACTCTCCGCGTCCGCGGCCGCGCTGCTCATGCCGGTTTCCGCGTTCGCCGAGGACGGCGCCGCCGGTGCGGACATCCTCATCCCTAAGATGGCGGAGTTCATCCCGGCGCTTATCGCCTTCCTGATTATCTGGATCGTGCTGGCCAAGGTCGCCCTGCCGGGCATCATGAAAACCATGGAGGAGCGCGGCAAGAAGATCGAGGAGAGCCTCGACGAGGCCGAGAAGACCAAGCAGGAGGCTATCGCCAAGCGCGCTGAGTCCGACTCGATCGTCACCGACGCCCGTCGTCAGGCTGCCGACATCGTTCTCGAGGCCCGTAAGGACGCCGAGTCCGAGCGTGCCCGTATCATCGAGGCTGCTCACAAGGAGGCCGAGGAGATCATCGCCAAGGCCCATACGACCGTCGAGGACGAGCGCAAGTCCATCTACGCCGGTGCCGCGAGCTCCATCGCCGACCTGTCCGTTGCCGTCGCCACCAAGATCGTGGGCGAGGCACTCGAGGACGATGCCGAGCAGAAGAAGCTCATCGAGCGCTACATCCAGGAAGCAGGTAGCCTGAATGCCGACTAGCCGCTATCAGGACAAGGTGCTCGAGACCTACGCGCGTTCCCTTTTGGAAGCCGCCAAGGCCGAGAACCATGTGTTCGAGGACCTCGAGATGGTCGAGCGCTTGGCTTCTGCCAGCCCCGAGATCATCGCCGTGCTCGACACCATGTCCAAGCGCGACCAGCTCGACCTTCTTCCCAAGGTGGCAGCTGCCTTTAAGTATGTTGCCGAGGAAGACGAGGATGTAGTGGGCGTGACCGTCACCACGGCGATCCCGCTCGACGACGAGCTGCGTCAAACCATCACTAAGAAATGCGAGCAGGACTTCGGCCGCAAGGTATTCCTTATCGAGCAGGTCGACCCGTCTATCGTGGGCGGCCTGGTGCTCGAGGCCCGCGGCGAGCGTCGTGACATTTCCGTCAAGACGCAGCTGCGCATCGCGCAGGAGACCCTCGCAAACTCTGCTAATTCGTACGGAGGTGAAGCCTAATGTCCGAAACCCTCAATGCCCAGGATATCGCCAAGAAACTGCAGGAGCAGCTCACGAGCCTCTCCGCGACGGTCGATACGCATGAGGTTTCAACGGTCGACGAGGTAGGCGACGGCATCGCGCGCGTCTCCGGCCTCAAGAGCGCCATGGCAGGCGAGCTTCTGGAGTTCAAGAGCTCCGATACCGGTGAGACCGTCTTCGGCCTTGCCCAGAACCTTGACCGTGACGAGGTCGGCGCCGTTCTGTTTGGTGCCGTCGACTCCATCAAGGAAGGCGACGAGTGCCGCACCACTGGCCGCATTATGGATATCCCCGTGAGCCGTGCCATGCTCGGCCGCGTCGTCAATCCGCTCGGCCAGCCCATCGACGGCCTGGGCGACATCGTCGCCACGCACCGTCGCCCCATCGAGTTCAAGGCCCCCGGCGTCATCGATCGTACCCCGGTGTGCGAGCCGGTTCAGACCGGCCTGTTGGCCATCGACTCCATGGTGCCTATCGGCCGTGGTCAGCGTGAGCTCATCATCGGCGACCGTAAGACCGGTAAGACCGCCATTGCCATCGACGCCATCCTCAATCAGCGCGGTAAGGGCATGGTCTGCATCTATGTCGCCATCGGCCAGAAGGCCTCCACGGTTGCCAACATCCGCGAGACCCTCGCTCAGCACGGTGCACTCGACTACACCATCATCGTTTCGGCCACCGCTGCCGATTCCGCCCCTATGCAGTACATCGCGCCTATGGCCGGTGCCGCTATCGGCGAGTTCTTCATGTACAACGGCGAGGACGGTAAGCCCGCCAGCGAGACCAACCCCGGCGGCCACGTGCTCGTCATCTACGACGACCTGTCCAAGCAGGCTGTGGCCTACCGTCAGATGTCGCTGACGCTGCATCGTCCGCCCGGACGCGAGGCCTATCCTGGCGACATCTTCTACCTGCACTCTCGTCTGCTCGAGCGTGCCGTCAAGATGTCCAAGAAGAACGGTTACGGCTCCATGACGGCACTGCCGATCATCGAGACCCAGGACGGCGACGTCTCGGCCTACATTCCGACCAACGTCATTTCCATTACCGATGGTCAGATCTACCTGCAGTCCGAGCTCTTCTTCCAGGGTCAGCGCCCGGCAGTCGACGTGGGCATCTCCGTGTCCCGCGTCGGTGGCGACGCGCAGACCAAGGCCATGAAGCAGGTCGCCGGCAACCTCCGTCTGGACCTCGCTTCCTATCAGGAGCTCGCTGGCTTTACCCAGTTCGGCTCCGACCTCGACGAGGCTACTCAGAAGCAGCTGACCCATGGTGCCCGCATGACCGAGCTCCTGAAGCAGCCGCGTTACAAGCCGTTTGAGGTTGGCGAGCAGATCGTTACGCTGTTCGCTGGCAACGAGGGCTTCCTGGATGACCTGGAAATCTCCGACGTGCTGCCCTTCCGTGCCGAGCTCATCGAGTACATGGACAATGGCTTTGGCTCGCTGCTCGACAAGGTTCGCGCCAAGAAGATTGACGATGACACCAAGGCTGAGCTCCTGCGCGTCATCGGCGACTTTAAGCAGCAGTTCATGGCTAAGCACCATGCCGATACGACTGGATCAGAGGAGAACTAAGCCCTATGGCCAACCTTCGCGACATTAAGAAGCGAATCTCCTCGGTTACCACGACCAAGCAGATCACGCGCACGATGGAGATGGTCTCTACGGCCAAGATCCGTCGTGCCCTCGATCGCTCCAAGCAGGCCGAGCCCTATAAGGAGGCGCTGACCGACGTCATGTTGACGGTCGCCGGCGACGCCTCCTGTTCGGGCACCGATCCCATGCTGCAGAAGCATGAGAGCGTCAAGCATGGCCTGATTGTCGTTATTGCCTCGGACCGCGGCCTTGCCGGCGGTTTCAATACGACGGTGGAGCGCACGGCCGAAAAGCTCGCCGCTTCTTGGGCGAACGACGGCATCGAGTGCGAGATCATCGCGTGCGGGCGTAAGCCGGCCACGTATTTCCGTGACCGCGCAAACGTTGTCATGCACTTTGAGGGCAACTCCTCTGAGCCCGATTTCAATCAGGCCCGCATGATCTCCTCTCATATCTGCGATGCGTATCGTGCCGGTGAGCTTGACCGTGTCGAGCTTGTCTACCACCACGCCAAGAACCGCGTGGATCAGGAGCTTCGCGTCGAGCATCTGTTGCCGCTCGACCCCGAGATGATCGCTATGGCCCACGGTCCGCGTAAGAACGAGACCGACGCCCCTAAGCGCATCTCGTCCACGTTCGAGTTCGTGCCCTCTCCCGAGCATGTTCTCGGCAAGCTTGTGCCGTCTTATATCCTGACGGTCATCTACCAGGCCCTGATCGATTCGGCGGCTGCTGAGCAGGGTGCACGCCGCAAGGCCATGCACTCCGCGACGGAAAACGCCACCGCGATCATCTCGACCCTTACCCGCACGTATAGTCGCGTGCGCCAGGCTTCGATCACGACCGAGATTAACGAGATCGTCGGCGGAGCCTCAGCATTGGAGGAACAGTAATGGCTAATAACACCGTAAAGCTTGCGGTCGAGGAAGCCACCAAGAAGACGACTGCCGGTGATGGTCGCATCGTGCGAATCATCGGCCCTGTCGTCGACGTCAAGTTTGACGGCGCGGTGCCCCCGATCTACAACGCGCTCACGGTCGAGGCCGAGACCCCGATCGGTCATCTGAGCACGATCCTCGAGGTCGAGAGCCAGCTTCCGGGCGGCGTCGTCCGCACGGTCGCCATGTCCTCGACCGACGGCCTGCAGCGCGGCCTCATCGCCACCGATACCGGTGAGCCCATGAAGATGCCCGTTGGTCCCAAGACGCTCGGCCGCATTTGGAACGTCATGGGCAAGCCCGTCGACGGCAAGCCCATGCCCGAGGTGGAGGAGTTCTACCCCATCCACCATGCAGCGCCCCGTTTCGACGAGCTCACCACCAAGACCGAGATCTTCGAGACCGGCATCAAGGCCGTCGACCTGCTCGAGCCCTACATCCGTGGCGGCAAGACGGGCCTGTTCGGCGGCGCCGGCGTCGGCAAGACCGTTCTGATTCAGGAACTCATCAACAACCTCGCCCAGGAGCACGGCGGTACTTCGGTGTTCACCGGCGTCGGCGAGCGTACCCGCGAGGGCACCGACCTGTTCCTCGAGATGAGCGAGTCTGGCGTTATCGACAAGACCTGCTTGGTCTATGGCCAGATGAACGAGCCGCCCGGAGCGCGTCTGCGCATCGGTCTGGCCGGCCTTACCACCGCTGAGTATTTCCGTGATCGTGGCCAGGACGTTCTGCTGTTCATCGACAACATCTTCCGCTTCTCCCAGGCAGGTTCCGAGGTTTCCGCACTGCTGGGCCGTATGCCGTCCGCCGTTGGTTACCAGCCCACGCTGGCAACCGAGATGGGCGACCTCCAGGAGCGCATTACCTCGACCAAGACGGGCTCCATTACCTCCGTCCAGGCTGTCTACGTCCCCGCCGACGACCTGACCGACCCGGCGCCTGCCACGACGTTTACGCACCTCGACGCCACCACGGTTCTTTCGCGTAGCATTTCGTCGCTCGGCCTTTTCCCGGCTATTGACCCGCTCGCGTCTTCCTCCGACGCTCTCGATCCCTCGATCGTCGGCGAGGAGCACTACCGTGTCGCCGTCAAGGTCCAGGAGCTCCTGCAGGAGTACTCCGACCTTCAGGACATCATCGCCATTCTGGGTATGGACGAGCTGTCCGAGGAGCAGCGCCTTACGGTCAACCGTGCCCGTAAGATTCAGCAGTTCCTCTCGCAGTCCTTCCACGTCGCCGAGAAGTTCACCGGCAACCCCGGTGTCTACGTCCGCGTCGAGGATACCGTCCGTTCTTTCGCTGAGATTGTCGACGGCAAAGCCGATGACCTGCCCGAGCAGGCTTTCCGCTATGCTTCCACGATTGAGGACGTGCGCGAGCGCGCCCGCAAGATGGGGGAGAAGTAGGTTATGCGTATCCGCATCGTGTGCCCCGTGAGCTGCGCCTATGAGGGCGACGCTGCGTTTGTGTCGATTCCGTCCACGGATGGCGAGTTTGGCGTTCTGCCTGCTCACTCCAGCGAGATCTGCACGATCGACCGCGGTTACGTTCGCGTTTCCGATAAGGCCATGGGCACTGTCGACCACACGTTTGCCGTGGCCGGCGGCTATGCCCAGGTTGCGGACGATGTCGTGACCGTTCTCGCCGAGCGCGCTTGCGATTTGGCGACCGTCGATGCCGACAAGCTTAAAGCTGATATTCAAGGTTTTGAAGAGAAGCTGGGTAATTTGTCGGAGGATGATGCACGCCGCGCCTACCTCTATAATGAAATCGCATGGTGTAAGCTCAAGCTTGCCCAATAGTCAAACGATTTAGCGTTCGACCATTTGCGAACACATCATGCCCGGGATGGCCCAGCCATCCCGGGCATGCTTTTTGAAAGGGTAGACCTTGGATATTATCCGCGTTGAGGGTGGCCACGCCATCGGAGGCTCCGTGCCCGTTTCGGGCGCCAAGAACTCCGCACTCAAACTCATGGCGGCAACGCTTCTGGCGCCGGGCAAGACGACGCTGCAGAACGTGCCCGATATTTCCGATGTCCACGTGATGGGCAAGGTGCTCAAGGGCATGGGCGCTACGATCGATGTTCTCGACGAGCACACGCTCGAGATTGATACCTCTCAGGTCGATTCTTGGGAGGCCCCCTACGAGCTCGTTGCCAAGATGCGTGCTTCCACCGCCGTCATGGGACCCCTGCTGGGTCGCTTCCATCGCGCCAAAATTGCCATGCCGGGCGGCTGCAACCTGGGTGCTCGCAAGATCGATATGCACATTCTTGGTCTTGAGGCCCTGGGCGTTGAGTTCGATACCGCCCACGGTTACATCAACGCTAATGCACCCCAAGGTCTGCGCGGTACCACCGTCACGCTCGAGTTCGCCAGCGTCGGTGCGACCGAGAACCTCATCATGGCCTCTGTGCGCGCGCAGGGTACCACGGTTATCGACAATGCCGCCCGCGAGCCCGAGATCGTCGATCTCGCCAACATGCTCAACGAGATGGGCGCCAAGATTGTTGGCGCCGGTACGCCCGTCGTGACTATCGAAGGCGTGGAAGAGCTCCATCCCGTTACCCATCGCGTGGTGGGCGACCGCATCGAGGCCGGTACCTTTATCGTTGCCGGTGCGTTGATGGCCGACGATCGCGGTGTCGATGTCACGGGCTTTTGCCCCATTCACTTGGGCATGGTGCTCAAGAAGATGGAGCTCATGGGTATCGACTGCGAGCGCGTCGAGGATGGCGTCCATGTAAACCGTGCCGAGCGTATCAAGCCGGTCGACATCCAGACGCTTCCGTTCCCCGGTTTCCCGACGGACATGCAGGCGCAGATTATGGTGCTCTCCGCTCTCGCCGACGGCAGTTCCGTTATTACCGAGAACATCTTCGAGAATCGCTTTATGTTTGCCTCTGAGCTGGTGCGCATGGGTGCCGACATTCGTATCGAGAGCCATCATGCCATGATTCATGGCGTCAAGGGCTTCTCGGGTGCACAGGTTACCTCGCCCGATCTGCGTGGCGGAGCGGCCCTCGTCGTAGCGGGCTTGATCGCCGACGGGACGACCGAGGTTTCGGCCATCCATCACATCAAGCGCGGCTACGAGCAGTTTGTCGAAAAGCTGCAGGCGCTCGGCGCGCATGTCGAGCATGCTACCGTCCCCGATCCCGTCATCTACTAATACAGGTTGCCTATGTTTAATAGAAAGCCCCTCGCGGATACCACCGCCCGAAGACCCTCAACTGGTGCGCAGGCCAAGATCTACAGTCGCGATAACGTGGCTCGCTATTCCGAGCGCGCTCGTCAACGTCGTCGTAGCCACACGATTCGTCACGTCGCGCTCATTGTCGTGCTTGGCGTGCTGCTGAGTGCCACTACCGCTGCCGGCCTGTGGTTTGCCACCATTATGGGCAAGCTCGGCGATTCTAATGTCATTACCGACAATCTGCGTCGGGTTCTGGTTGACACCGATGAGGCAAAGGATCCGTTCTACGTGCTGCTTCTTGGCACCGACGGCCGTCCGGGCGAGGATACGTATCGTGCCGACTCGATTATCCTGGCACGCATCGACCCCACGCAAAAGCAGGCGACGCTCATTTCCGTTCCGCGCGACACCAAGGTCGAGTACAAGGGCGAGACCATGAAGATCAACGCCTGCCATACCGTTGGCGGCGCCGAGGCCATGGTCGAGGCGGTCAATGAGCTGTGCGGTGTTCAGATTTCCCACTATGCCGAGGTCAGCTTCGACGGTATGCAGGCGCTGATTGATTCGGTTGGCGGTATCGACATTAACGCAACCGATGATGTTGACGACCCCGAGCACCTGGATATTAAGATTACCGCTGGCCAGCAGCATATGGACGGTGCCACCGCCCTTACCTATGCCCGCTGCCGCTACACCTATGCCGACGGCGATTACACGCGCATGCGCCACCAGCGTCAGGTGCTTGGCGCCCTTGCCAACCAGATTCTCAATAACTTCGATGCCACGAAGATCTTTGGCCTGGTTAATTCGCTGTCCGATATGCTCGTAACCGATATGAGCGTTCAGGATATCGTGGCTACGGTCAATGCCATGCGCGGTATGGATGTCGACGGTATCTACTCGGCCAACCTGCCCTCGTACGCCGACGACAGCACCATGATCGACGGTGTGAGCTACGTCTTTGTCTACGAGGACGAGCTCAAGGAAATGATGGAGCGCGTCGATGCCGGCAAGGATCCCAAGGGTCCCAACACCA
>CATZKS010000052.1 GCA_958421035.1 uncultured Collinsella sp.
TTTCGTTAAACGGGCGCTAGGGTGTCACCCTTACACCAACATTTTCGACGCGATCGTCTGAGCAGGAAAGTTCATATATGGCGGCAGGCGCCCGCCCCGCCCCCGAGGAACATCTCTCAAGCAAAAACTGTCGTTCGGTAAAGTCCGAGGTCAGCGGCGTTTTATACCGAGAAATTCAAAAAAAGTTGAAAATTCATTACAAATTTGCGTTGACTTTAGGTAACTAAAGTTTCATACTCCTTTTCAACCACTGGGGGATGTGAACACGCACGGATCGTTCGCATCATGATTGAAGAGGATTTCTTAGACATGTTCACGCATCAGCTAAACATTATCAGCGTAGTAATTATCTGATGCGGGTTAGCACATACAGCTAGCCCGTACGATAACGGGCGGCTGATGAAGATGAGGGCCGTCGAGCGCAACCGACGGTCCTCATTTTTTATGTCTAGGAAGTTCTTTTTAGAGGAGGAAATGTAATGAACGGAGTTTTGCTCATGGTTGTGGCCGCGGCGGTGCTCGCCTGCGGCTATCTGGGCTACGGCCGCTGGCTGGCCAACAAGTGGGGAGTTGACAAAGAGGCCCTCACGCCGGCCAAGCGCATGAAGGACGGCAACAGCTTCTCGCCCGTCTCCGCCTTCACCGCGTTTTCGCACCAGTTCAGCTCGATCTGCGGTGCTGGCCCTGTCACGGGTACGATCGTCGCCATGGCCTTTGGCTGGCTGCCCGTCGTGCTCTGGGTCCTCGTCGGCGGCATCTTCTTTGGCGCCGTCCACGACTTTGGTGCCCTGTACGCTTCGATGAAAAACAACGGCAAGTCACTCGCTCAGCTCATCGAGAAGTATATCGGCAAGACCGGCCGTCGCCTGTTCCTGCTGTTCTGCTGGCTGTTCTGCATCATCGTCATCGCCGCCTTCACCGACATGGTCTGCAAGACGTTCATGTTCACCCCGGCCGTTGACGCTTCTGGTGCTGCTACCGGTGCCATCGACTTCACCAAGTCCTATGCCGCCGGCTGCGCTGGTACCATCTCCATCCTGTTCACCTTCGTCGCTATCGCCTTTGGTTGGGCCCAGAAGAAGTTCAACCTCACCGGCGCTGCCGAGTTCGTCACCGGCGTTGTCCTCATGGTTCTCATGTTCGCCGTCGGTATGCAGTTCCCGGTCTACCTGGATAAGTTCCAGTGGTTCGCCGTCGTCATGGTCTACCTGGTCTTCGCTGGCGCTATGCCCATCCAGATGCTCAAGACCCCGCGTGACTACCTCACTTCCATCATGATGATCGTCATGATCGTCTGCGCTGTCCTCGGCATCGTCGTCTTGGGCGTCAACGGTCAGGCCACTATCACCGCTCCGGTCTTCACCGGCTTCTCCACTGCCTCTGGCATGATGTTCCCGGTCCTGTTCGTCTCCGTCGCTTGTGGTGCTCTCTCCGGTTTCCACAGCCTCGTTTCTTCCGGCACCTCTTCCAAGCAGGTCGAGAAGGAGCAGGACGCCGTCAAGGTCGGTTATGGCGCCATGATCGTCGAGTCCTTCGTCGGCATCCTTGCCATCATCGTCGCCGGCATCATGTTCTCCGACATGAACACCGCCGGTACCGGCACCCTCAACGCCGGCGTCGCTTCCACCCCGTTCCAGATCTTCGCCGCTGGTATCTCCCGCGGTATGCAGGCCTTCGGTGTTGACGGCACGCTCGCTACCGTCTTCATGACCATGAACGTTTCCGCTCTGGCCCTGACCTCGCTCGACGCCGTCGCCCGCATCGCCCGCACCTCGTTCTCCGAGTTCTTTGCCCAGACCAACGACGCCCTGGCCATCGAGTCCAAGGCCGGCTACATGAAGGTCCTCGGCAACCCCTGGTTCGCCACGGTCGTTACCCTGCTTCCCGGTCTCGCCCTCGCTTTTGGTGGCTATGCCAACATCTGGCCGCTCTTTGGTGCTTCCAACCAGCTGCTCGGCGGCATGACCATGATCACCCTCGCCGTGTTCTGCAAGTGCACCGGCCGCAAGGGTTGGATGCTCTACGTGCCCGTCGTCTTCCTGCTCTGCTGCACCTTCACCTCGCTGGTCCAGAGCGCCATGGGCTGCATGACCGCCGTCCAGGCCTACGGTTTCTTCGGTACCATCCCGGCTACCGCCACCACGGCCGCCGTTTCCGTCGCCGCCACCAAGGGCCTGCAGCTCGTCTTTGCCGTCCTGCTGATGGTCCTGGGCCTCATCGTCGCCGTCAACTGCCTCAAGGAGTTCTTCGGCAAGGAGGCTGGCTCCATGCCTGATGAGGAGCCCGAGTGGTCCGATATGGGCAAGGCCGAGTACGGTCGCGCCGCTGCCGCTGAGGCTCCTGCCGACGCCGAGGCCGTCAAGGCCTAGTCGGTCGGACGAGTTGAATCTCTCATCCATATGACTCGGAAAGACCGGGTCCGCAACGACGCGGACTCGGTCTTTTTTTCATGCGAAAGCGGGTGACGCTCGAGTGTTCTCGCAGATGTTTTGCGTGGATAAGGGCGCGCGTTGTACCATATAGACGTATATGTGTGCATATGAAAGGGGCCCCGTGGCCAAGACGGTATATTCCGATAATCAAAACAATGTCGATGCTTTGGCTGAGCGCCTGAGCAGCCAGACGTCGCTTTCTGCTGAGCGCGCCAAGCTGGTTGCCTACGACCTGCTCTGCCGCAAGGCGCTCAAGATTAAGTCGAGTGCGCTGGCGCAGATTTTCCGCTCCGTCGATAAGGAGTGCGACACCAAGGCGATGCGCGATGAGCTTATCGCGGCAAAGATCGTGACCAAGATCGAGGGTAGCGGCATTAACGGGCGCCCGGCGTTCTATACCATCAATGCCGAGATCCGCGATGCCCAGGAGCAGCCTGCCGAGTCCGTCGAGGGTTTTGTCGTCGAGGATTCCGCTGACGTGCCTGCTGTGGAAGAAGCTGCTCCGCGTGAGCATGTCGATACCGATGAGTTGCTCGATGAGAACGTCGTGCGTGCCTTTACGGCCAAGGCAGGACGCGGCGGTTTTGGCGGGGGTGGCAAGCGCGATGCGCAGCGCCGCGCCCAGCAGGAGCGCTTCCGTCGCGCCGTTGCTCGAAAGGGCGAGACGGATGCCGAGGCTGTTGAGACCGAGGTTGCTGCCGAGTCGCAGAAGCCCACGAAGGAGCAAAAGCCCGTGGAGGCCCAAGAGCCCAAGCGTCGTCGCGGTGCTCACTTTAAGGCTGCAGCGCAGGATGCCGCGCGTGAGGTTGAAGAGTCTTCTGAGGTTGCAGACGATGTTGAGGAGTCTGCCAAGAGGGCTCCGGGTTCGTGTCGTCCCGGCCGCGGTTTTGCGGGACGCGCGTATCCCGTAAAGCGTCAGGAGAAGGGCGAGTCGGTTTCGACCACCCAGGACGAGAAGGCCGTTGAGCCGGCGGCTCGCGAGCAGAAGCCTGTTGAGCCGCAGCTTGAGGTTGATGCCGAGGCCAAGGGCCAGCAGCCTATTGATGAGCAGACGGAGCAAGGCGCGTCGAGCAAGCCTCGCCGCCGTCGCCATCGTGGGGGCCGCAGTTCCCATGCGGAGACTGCAACCGAGAAGACCACGCCGCAGGACGAGGATCCGAAGGCCGAGGTTTCTTCGGGGCAGCCTAAGCGCCAGCCGGCGAAGGAGAGCAAGTCCGATCGTCCGCAGAAGCAGGCGTCTATGCCGAAGCGCGAGCGCAATTCCCAAGGCGATTCTAAGCGCAAGTCTCAGAAGAAGCCGGAGTCTGCCGCAGCAGATACTGCTGCCCAGCAGCCCAAGTCGGCCGTTCACGGCGAGGTCTCGGCGTTTGCCCTTGCCCGCGTTTTAGGCAGGCAGCTGCTAAAAGTTGTCCCTACGCCCACGGCGCTCTCTAAGATCAAGGAGCAGCAGACACAGATCGTAAAGGTCGAGGGCAAGGACGGCAAAAAGGCTCCGCAGCGCACTCAGCACAACGAGATGTCCAACCGCAAGATTGCCGAGGAAATCGCAATCATCCAGGCTTGGATCGAGCAGAACCGAGGTGCCGATACGCCGGTTGCCTCGCGCCGCCAGCGTGCCTACCAGATCTTTAACGACGAGAAGGCTTTTGACGGCAAGCACGGTGAGCGCCTGATCAGGCGTATGACCGAAAAGGGCATCAGCATGCAGGCGATCAAGGTCGCTCCCAATCGCCCCGTGCACTTTACGGGTTTCTTTACGCTGGGCGCCGACAAGCCGTTCATTATGGTCGAGAACCTGGACACCTACGACGAGATCGTCAAGCTGCTGCGTGGCCGCAAGCACGCCAAGCTCTTTGGCATCAAGGTGGGCGGCGTGATTTTTGGCGGCGGATGCAAGGCGAGCGTCTCGCATGCCCTGGACGATTATCTGGCTGAGATTGGCTATCGCTTTAACTACGTCTACTACGTAGGCGATATCGATCGCGAGGGCGCGCGCATTGTCGAGCAGGCTCGCAATGCCAATGTGGTTGAGATTCGCTTGCATGCCGGCATGTACCGTGCCATGCTCGCCGAGCATAAGCGTCGCGTGAAGGCCGGCGGCGAGTGCGAGCCCGCGGCTGCCAACCAGGGCGTGCCGCAGAACCTGGCGGCGACGATCAAGGATCTGCCCATGGTTACGCGCGTGCAGTTCCGCAACGTGCTGCGCGAGGGCGGGCGCATTCCGCAGGAGATTCTGATGACCGCAGACTATCGGGATGGCGACTCGGGAAGCTTCGACCGCATGCTGAACAACTAGGGCGTTCGGCCCCGGGAGAGTGGGGACACCGGCTTAGGTTTCCTGCTCTACAGTCCTGCTCACGACGGAGGCCACATTAAGTGGCCTCCTGTTCGTGCGGAACTCGCGATAAACCTAAGCCGGTGTCCCCACTCTCCCGGGGCCTGCGGCTACTTGGTTGTCGCATGCGGCTCGCTTTTCGGAACTGGGCTGATATTTTCTTGATGTTAGGCGCTCTTGGTCCTTTCGGGCTTGGGGCGTCTGTCTTATATAGGTAGATTCCTTGCGGGTTCGAATTTCTCCGCTTGCCCACAAGAAAGCGCCCTGGGCCGTTATGGGCTCAGGGCGCTCAATTGTAATGGCTGGGACGGAGGGATTCGAACCCCCAACAGCCGGCACCAAAAACCGGAGTTCTACCGTTGAACTACGTCCCAATGTGTGGTGTTGCCCAAAAGCAACTCGTTTAGTTTACCTAATCTGCGAGGGCATCGCAAACGCCATCGAGCAGGCGTACGGCGAGTGTCTGCGCGTCGCTGGCCGTGAAGGTGCCGTTGTAGCGCGTCATGCCCGTGAGCTCAATGCGAATGCGTGCCGGCTTCTGCTGTGCGGCGACATTGGCAGTGCGGATGCGCTGGGCCAGGTTGTGGCACTCGGCGAGGGCAATCGTGGCGCGCGGTGCGGCGTCGGCGGGCAGCTCGTCGCTTGCGATCTCGAGCACCAGGTCAACGTCGGTTGGGACCTCGGAGTCGCAGAGCATCATGCCGCTGTTGTCGGTCGTTGCCGTGGCGATATTCCACATACGCGACGCAACACTGCGTGCGATGGGGTCCTCGCCGATAACGGCAATCTGGAAGCGCTCGAGCACGTTGGCGGCGCGAGCAAAACCGATGCGGGACTCGGCTTCGGTGACCGAGGGCTTGCCCTCCCACACATGGTGCAGGCGGTTGATGTAGGCGTAGGTGTCCTGGAAGGCCATGCCGTCGGCAAACAGGCCGACATTTTCCTGGAACTGCTGCAGGGCGGCCTCGGTATGCGGACCAAAGTAGCCGTCGTCTTCGCCACAGGCAAAGCCCAAAACGTTGAGAGCGCGCTGCAGGACCTGCACATCGGCGCCATGGAAATTGGGCATGCGCAGATAGAGGGTGCGGTCGCCCAGCTTATACGAAGCGTCTACAAGGGCGCTCCAGCAGGGGATATCGACGGCATGACCGGCAGCAAGGCCGCTGTCGAGCCTGAAGGTGCTGACGGCCTGCTCAGTGGTGGCTCCAAAGTACTTGTCGGTGACTTCGGCGGCATCAATCGTGTAGCCGAGCTGCAGGAGACGAGACTGCACGTCCTCGACGGCTGCTCCTTGCATGCCCGTTGTAATAGGTTCCATGAACGAACCCCTTTCGGCGTACCATTCGTACTATTTGAGCGTCTGTCGGATAGACAACGCAAAGGGATGCATAAACATGCACTCAACAGTGTAGCAAGTTGTGCCTAAATACGCTGCTGACAGGTTTTATAACCCCCGTTAGTTAAGACGCTCCACAAAGAAATCTGCCATGGAGAGGAACAGCTCGCGTGCGTGCGGATCAAGCTCAACGTTCTCGATGGCCGCTTTGGCCTTAGCGGTCAGGTCGAGCGCGTAAGTGTGGGCGTAATCGATGGAGCCGGTCTCCTGGAAGATCTCCACGGCGCGTGCGAGCTGCGCGGGATTATCGGTGCCTGAGGAAAGAATCGCCTCGACCTCGTCGTGGTGGCGCTCATCAGAGAGGGCGTGTACGGCGACAAGCGTGCGCTTGCCCTCGGTGATGTCGGTGCGGAAGTCCTTGTTGGCGGCTTCCTTAGTGCCGACAAGGTTGAGCAGGTCGTCCTGAATCTGAAAGGCAAGGCCTGTGTGCAGGCCAAAGGCGCGCAGCGCTTCGATTTGCTCATCGCTGCCGCCGCCGATAATGGCTCCGGCGGCAAGCGGCGTGGCTCCGCTGTAAAACGCGGTCTTGTGCGTCGCCATGTCCAGGTAGTCATCAACCGAGATATCAAAGCGCCCGTCACGGACCCAACCCAGGTCGAGTGCTTGACCCTCAATGGTGCGGACGATCATCTCGGTAAGCTCGTGGAGCACGCGCAGCTTCACGTCGGACTCCAGCGTAGGGTCGTCGAGAACCGTCTTGGTGACCATGGTGAGCGCCAGGTCGCCACAATTGATGGCAAGGCCCGTGCCCTCGGTAAGGTGCATGCAGGGCTTGCCTCGACGAAGCTGTCCGTTGTCGGCGATGTCGTCGTGGATCAGCGCGCCCGACTGGAAATGCTCGATGGCTGCCGCGGCGCTGCGGGCGCTCTCAAAGCTACCGCCCACTGCGGTTGCGGCGAGCATGCAGATAAGCGGGCGGTGGCGCTTGCCGGCGTTGGCCGTAAAAGCCGAGAGCGGCGCGTACAGGTAGCGCTCGATATCGGCAGAGGTCGCCTGTCCGTCAAAGAACGTGGCCAGATAGTCGTTGATCTGGTCAAAGTGCTGGGCTAAAAAGCTGGTAAACGGACTGGACACGGGTTCTCGCATTCTTTCTGAGGTTGCGTTGATGCAATATGCAGACAACATATTGCCACATTAGGGCGTTTGGCGCGGCAGTTTTGGCGATTTGGGACAACGGGCGTGCGTTTGATGGAGCGCGCCTAAATCAGCCCAAAATGCTCGAGCGCCGCAACGACACCGTCGTGATCGACGGTGTCGGTCACGTAATCGGCCTTATCCTTGAGATAGTCCGGCGCATTGCCCATGGCGATACCGACATCGACGGCGTTCATCAGCGAGACGTCATTGCTGGCGTCGCCAATGCCGTATACGGTTCCGTGGTGGGGGTCGAGGGCGTCGAGTACAGACTGGATGCCCCCGCGCTTCGTGCATTCGCGGGGCGAGATTTCGGTCACCTCGAGTTCGAGCTCGTTAAAGCACAGCAGCGGCTCAAGTGCCTTATCTTGAGCGATGTGGTTGGCGAGCGATGTAGACATCAAGATCTTGTAGACACTGTAATGTTGCAGCTGCGTGACTGCGTCGCCCAGGGTGCGCGCGTATCCGGGAGCATCGGGCGCATCGGCACTCATGCGCACGACGCCGTTGAGGCCCTCAAAGCGGATGACCTCGCCCGATTGCTCAAGGTAGGGGGCAAGACGCTGCAGCATACTGGGCGTCATCGACAGATCGCGAATTGCGTGTCCGTTAATCTCGGCGTAACCGCCCGCAAGACAGACGATGCCGGTCCAAGGCAGCTCAAGAAGTTTGGGGTGGATGCAGCTGAGGGTACGTCCCGTGCAGATAAAGGCCATGTTGCCGTTGGCGACAAACTCTCGGATTGCCTGCGAAACCGCCTCGTTGGGATAGGGGGAGAGGTCCCGCTCGTCTTCGGGAAGGTCTTGGGCGAGCCTGGGGTCTTGCCAGGCGAGCGTTCCGTCGATATCGAAGAAGCAAATATCGCCGCGCTTATGGGCTGCGCTGGCGGCAGGGGAGGCCGAGGTGGTGGGCACAAATTCCGGCTCGAGGCCCATGATCTGGTCAAAATGCTCTTTAACGCGGGGAACGGAGATGCCGATGACCACCTGGGCGGTCTTGCCCGTAATGATGAGGCCCTTGGCGCCCACCGAGACAAACGACGCGTTATCTGCAACGATGGAAGGGTCTGCGACCTCGACGCGCAGGCGCGTGGCGCAGTTGGTTGCGCCCACGATATTGCCAACGCCACCTAAAAGCTGAATTACCCGCTCAGCGAGGACGTGATCTTGATCGGATCGACTATCGACCTCGTCATTGGGAGATTGCTCTTTGGCAAAGTCGCTTCCCGTTAAACAATCGATTGCCGCGCGATTGGCGACATGATCCTCGCGGCCCGGAGTCTTAAGGTCATAGACCAAGATGAGTGCTCGAAAACTAACAAAAAAGATGAGGCTAAAGGCAAGGCCGATACCGAGCGCCAAAAGATAGGCACCGGCATGCGTGCGCATGAGCGGAATAAAGTTGAAGGCTGCCATCTCCATGAGGCCGCCCGAGAAGATGCCGACGATGCCAAAGAGATTCATGGTTGTGGCAAGGCAAGACGATAAGACGGCGTAGAGCAAAAAGAGCCCGGGGTGGGTGAACATAAAGAGAAACTCGAGTGGCTCGGTAACGCCGCAAACCACCGAGGCGATGATGGCGGGAACAAGGATGACCCTGAGGCCGGCGCGGCGCTCGGGTTTTGCGGTGGAGTAGAACGCAGCTGCGATGGCAGGAAGACCAAAGAGCTTGACCCAGCCGGTGGCGGTAAAACCGGCCCACGGCGCAAGCTCATTAAGGGGGCGCGTGCTATGGGAGAGGATGGGGAGCAAACTGCTCCACGTGGCGTAGATGCCGTCGTTAATGACCAGGTTGTCGTAGTAGATCGGCATGTAGAGCAGGTGGTGCAGGCCAAAGGGCTCGAGTGCTCGTTCTAAAAAGACAAAGATACCCACGCCAAAGGGACCGACGCCTGCAAGCGCGTGACGCAGCGTATCAGTTACATCGTATACGTAGGGCACGATGGCGGCCGAGATAGCGGCAAGGGCAAACACGGCAAAAAAGCTGATGAGGTAGACCAGCGAGGAGCCCGAGAAGGTGCCGAGCCAATCGGGAACCTTGGCATCGTAGAAGCGGTCATGGATGGCAACGACGGTTGCCGATACCGCCAGCGGGCCGATAATGCCGGTGTCGAGCGTCTTGATGCCGTCGATGACGGTGATACCGCTGGCGGAGGTCAAAGATGACGGGTACTCAAGTCCAAGGTTGTCTCCGCTCAGCTTAATGATCTCGCTCAAAAAGAAGCAGTAGGCAAAATAGGCGACGAGAGCCTCGAGACAGCAACGAGCCGGTTGTTTTTGGGCAAGACCGATGGGCAGCGCTACGGCAAAAAGGAGCGGGAGGCGTTTAAAGACCGTCCACGAGCCGCGCTGGATGATGGTCCAAAAAACGTACCAAGGGGTTCCGTATACGGCGAGATCGCCGACGATGTCCGCAGTCGTTGCGAGAGCGGAGACGCCGACCATGAGGCCTGATATAGAAAACAGCATGGCGGGCGCGAACATTGCCCCGCCAAAGCGTTGGATTTTTTGCAGCATATTCTGCCTTCCGAATATCGAGGCGCGTTGCGCGTGGGGAAACGTTTAAACAATGGATTCATTGTAGAGGACCAGACGATTGTCGTACCGGCAGTTTTGAGCGAAACCGATTTGGGCATGACAGAAACCGTCAACGGTTAAATCCTGTCGCTTTACCGATATTCAGTTTAAACAACTTTAAGAAATGCTATCGTGCCTAGCCGGAAATGAATAATGTAGAGGTGAAACAATGCCAAAAGCGATATACGAAGGAATCTACCGAGAAATACGCTCGCGCATCATTAATGGGACCTATGCGTTTCAGGAGATGCTGCCAACCGAAGCCGAGCTGACCGCGGAGTTCGGATGCACTCGCAATACCGTCCGTCGCGCCTTGGGTATGCTGGCCGACGGGATGTTTGTGCAGCCCATACACGGCAAGGGCGTGCGCGTTATTTGGCTTAAGGGCGAAACCGACATGTTGGGCGCACTCGAAGAGGTTGAGTCGTTTGGCGAGTTTGCAAAGCGCAACAATGCCGTTGCATCTACGGACGTTAAGTCTTTCGAACATCTGGTTTGCACCGAGCAACTCTCTCGTCACCTGGGCTTTAAGGTGGGCGAGGAGTTGATTCGCGTAGTGCGTGTCCGAAGCCTCAACGGCAACGCGCGCCAAGTGGACCATGGCTATTTTTTGGCGTCGATCGCCAAGGGCCTGACTCCCGAGATCGCGGCAGATTCTATTTACGGCTATCTGGAGCATAAGCGCGGTGTCAAAGTGATGGCGAGCCGTCGTACGGTGAGTGTCGAGCTCGCCAACGATGAGGACTGCAGCTATCTTGACCTCGGCAAATACAACTGCGTTGCCGTCATGGAGAGTCAGTCGTACACCTCGGACGGCATCTTGTTTGAGGTGACGCACACTCGCACACACCCCGAGATCTTCCATTACCGTGTCAATTCCAAGCGATAGCCGGCTAGCTCGCAGCCTGACGAGACTCATGGCCTCAAAGAGAAAACGCCCGGTCAAACCGACGGTACATCGGCTTGACCGGGCGTTTTCTCTGCATTAAATAACAAATAATTGTTTATACAAAACTTGTCAAGTATCAAGTTGAAATTACCGTTCACCGAAGTTTTTCTACCGCTCTAGTAATACTTGTTCAAACAACTAGCCAAATAGCGTATCGTTCAAATTAGCAAAAGGGGCAAAGTCCCCGAGCCAATCTCCGAAGGCGGCGGCAAAGGGTGCCGCCACGGTGTGAAAGGGTGGATTGTAATGAAGAACGAAATGAGCAGAAGGCAGTTCCTGGGCTTTGCTGGTTCCGCGGCTGCAGTTCTTGGTCTGGGCCTCGTGGGTTGCGGTGGTTCTGCCGGCTCCGGCTCCTCTGCTTCTGGTGACGCTGCCGAGGTCTACTTCCTCCAATTCAAGCCCGAGGTCGACAAGGAGTGGAAGGAGATCGCCAAGGCCTATAAGAAGGAGAAGGGCGTCGAGGTCAAGATCGTGACCGCTGCCTCCAACACCTACGAGGAGAAGCTCAAGTCCGAGATGTCCAAGAGCTCCGCTCCGACCCTGTTCCAGGTCAACGGCCCCACCGGTCTTAAGAACTGGAAGGATTACTGCGCCGACCTGTCCGATACCAAGCTCCGCGGTGAGCTCATTGACGACTCCCTGGCTCTGCAGTCCGACGGCAAGGATGTGTGCATCGACTGGGTTCAGGAGAGCTTCGGCATCATCTACAACAAGCAGCTGCTCGAGAAGGCTGGCTACAAGGCCGAGGACATCAACTCCTTCGACAAGCTGAAGGCTTGTGCCGACGACATCCAGGCCCGCAAGGACGAGCTTGGTGTCGAGGGTGCCTTCACTTCCGCCGGCATGGACGACTCCTCCAGCTGGCGCTACACCACCCACCTTGCCAACATGCCGCTCTACTACGAGTTTGAGAAGGAGCACAACCAGGAGGACGACGAGATCAAGGGTGAGTTCCTCGACAACTACAAGCAGATCTTCGACCTGTACATCACCGACTCCACCTGCGATCCTTCGCAGCTTGCTTCCAAGACCGGCGACGACGCCACCAACGAGTTCGCAACCGGCAAGGCCGTCTTCTACCAGAACGGCTCTTGGGCCTACTCTGACCTCGTCAAGGCCGGCATGACCGACGATCAGATTGGCATGATGCCCATCTACATCGGTGTTGACGGCGAGGAGAACCAGGGCCTGTGCTCCGGCGGCGAGAACTACTGGTGCGTCAGTTCCCAGGCTTCCGAGGATGCCCAGAAGGCCACCGAGGACTTCATGTATTGGTGCGTCACCGCTGACACCCCGACCAGCATCATCGCCGACAAGATGGGTCTGACCGCTCCGTTCAAGAGCGCCAAGGAGACCACCAACGTCTTCTCGCAGCAGGCCGTTGCCATGGCCAAGGACGGCAAGAAGACCGTCGCTTGGGACTTCGTCTACATTCCCTCCGAGGAGTGGAAGAAGAACCTCAAGCAGGCTCTAATTGCCTACGCTGCCGATAACAGCAAGTGGGACGGCGTCAAGAACGCCTTCGTCGATGGCTGGAAGACCGAGAAGGCCGCTTCCGAGTAAGCAGTTGCTGCCCAAGCTATCTGATTAGCGACAGGGGGCGGGCAGACGTTGGTTTGCCCGCCCCCTGCATATTGAAAGGACCCTTTTATGGGCAAAGCACTCAAGCGCTGGTGGCCGCTCTTTATGCTACCCACGTGCCTGGCGTTTATGATCGGGTTCGTGATCCCTTTTATCCAGGGCTTCTATCTCTCGTTCTGCCAGTTTATTATCATTAGTAACGCGCACTTTGTCGGTATCGAGAACTACGTGCGCGCGCTGTCCGATCCGCAGTTCTCCACGTCGTTCTTCTTTACCGTGGCGTTTGCCTTCCTGTCGACGGTGCTCATCAACGTGATCGCCCTGGCCATTGCGCAGGCGCTCACCCGCAAGGCGCTCAAAGGCACCAACATCTTCCGTACGATCTTCTTTATGCCTAACCTGATCGGCGGCATCGTGCTGGGCTACATTTGGCAGATTCTGATCAACTGCCTGCTCTCCAACGTGGGCGCCCAGCTCATCGCTCTTAACTCTGCTGCTGGCTTCTGGGGCCTTATCATCCTGACCCTGTGGCAGCAGGTCGGCTACATGATGATCATCTACATCGCTGGTCTGCAGTCCATTCCGTCCGACTACATCGAGGCCGCCAAGGTCGACGGCGCTACGGCATGGCAGACGTTTTGGAAGGTTAAGATCCCTAACCTGATGCCGACCATCACCATCTGCCTGTTCCTGTCCATCACCAACGGCTTTAAGCTGTTCGACCAGAACCTCGCCCTTACCGGCGGCGCCCCCGCGCACTCCACCGAGATGCTCGCCCTGAACATCTACAACACGTTCTATTCGCGTGCCGGTATCGCATGGCAGGGCATTGGTCAGGCCAAGGCGGTTATCTTCTGCATCCTGGTCGTGGCCATCTCCATGATCCAGCTTAAGGCCACGAGGTCCAAGGAGGTGCAGCAGTAATGAAACGCGATAAGGTTATCAACCGCGCGCTCTCGATTTTCTTTACGATCCTGTCGCTCGCGTGGATCTACCCCGTGTTCATGATTGCGCTTAATTCTTTTAAGAAAGCGACCGCAATCAGCACCACCACGGCATTCGATCTGCTCACGCCCGAGACGTTCAACGGCCTCGCAAACTACATGCACGCCCTTAACGAGCAGGGCTTTGCCTCGGCATTTATGTACTCGCTCATCATCACGGTCACGTCGGTCGTGCTGATCTTGGTGTGCTGCTCCATGTGCGCTTGGTACGTGGTTCGTGTCAACAACAAGATCTCGAACTTCTTCTATTACCTGTTCGTGTTCTCGATGGTCGTGCCGTTCCAGATGCTCATGTTCACGCTGTCCAATTTGGCGGACCGCATCGGCTTCAACACGCCGTTCAACATCTGCTTTATCTACCTCGGCTTTGGCGCGGGCCTGGCGGTCTTTATGTTCGCCGGTTTTGTAAAGAACATCCCGCTCGAGATCGAGGAGGCGGCCATGATTGATGGCTGCAACCCGGTCCAGGTGTTCTTTAAGATCGTCCTTCCCATCATGAAGCCCACCTATCTTTCGGTCGGCATCCTCGAGACCATGTGGGTCTGGAACGACTATCTGCTGCCCTACCTTACGCTCGACTCCACCAAGTACAAGACCATTCCTATCTTGATCCAGTATTTCCGCGGCGGCTACGGCCACGTCGAGCTCGGCCCCATGATGGCCTGCATCATGATGGTCGTTATCCCCATCGTTATCATGTACATCCTCTGTCAGAAGTACATCATCGACGGCG
>CATZKS010000053.1 GCA_958421035.1 uncultured Collinsella sp.
CCCCCGGCCAGCCGATCCGCACCGCCCTCGACATGATCATTGCCGGTCACCTGGGCGCCCTTATCTGCGTCGGCGACACCGAAAACGTGCTCGCCGCCGGTAACGACGGCTTCCCGCTCAACATTTCGTTTACTTCGAACCGTCTGTTCGAGCTCTCCAAGATGGACGGTGCCATCGTCATCGACGGCGACCTCACCCAGATCCTGCGCGCCAACTTCCACCTCAATCCCGATCCCTCGCTTGCCACGAGCGAGACGGGCATGCGCCACCGCACCGCCGCTCGCATTTCGGTGCTCACCGACGCCATCGTGATCTCGGTTTCGGCTCGTCGTGCCGTCGTCAACGTGTACGTCCACGGTAAGAGCTACGAGATTCAGCCTGTCACCACCATCATGAGCTCGGTCAACCAGCTCGTTGCCACGCTCCAGACCACCCGTCAGTCGCTCGATCGCTCCCTGCTGCGCCTGACGGCCCTCGAGCTCGACGACTACGTTACGCTCGCCGACATTACCGGTATTTTCTCGAGCTTTGAGATCATGCAGCAGGCAAAGACTGAGCTTAAGGATTGCATTGTCAAGCTGGGCAACCAGGGCAAGCTTGTGCAGATGCAGCTCGAGCAGCTCGCGGGCTCCAGCATGGATACCGAGTACGACCTGATGATCCGCGACTATGCGAGCGATTCCTCCGAGGCCAACGCCGAGAAGATTCGCGCTGAGCTTGCCCGTATGACGCCCAAGGACTTGTCCGACCCGCAGCATGTGGCGGCAGTTCTGGGCTACGACGACCTGGACGAGGACTCCGTCATGACACCGCTGGGCCTGCGCACACTTTCGCGCGTGTCCGTTGTGCGCGACGGCGTGGCCGAGAAGATCGTCGACGAGTATGGCTCGTTGCAGGAGCTCATGGACGACATCAGCGAGGATCCGGAGCGCCTGGGCGACTTTGGCGTTAACAACCCTGCCATTCTTGCGGACTCCCTGTACCGCATGAAGGGCACCAAACAGGGGAACGCATAATGGCGCCCGTATGCGCCGTGGTCGTTGCCGGTGGCAGCGGCCAGCGCTTTGGTAACCCCGGTGGCAAGCAGCTCGTCAATGTAGCGGGCCGTCCGCTTATGAGCTGGTCCATCCGCGCGTTCGATCGGAGCGATAAGGTCGGCCACATCGTCGTGGTTTGCCCTGCCGAGCGTCGTGCCGAGATGCGCCGCCTGGCCATCGACCCGTTTGACTATGACACGCCCATCAGCATTGCCGATGCCGGCGATACCCGTCAGGATTCCACCCGTGCCGGCGTGCATGCGGTTCCGGCGGGCTTTGAATACGTCGCCATTCACGATGGCGCTCGCCCGCTCATTACGACCGAGGCCATCGACCACGCTATCGACGTGCTCGTGAGCGACCGCTCGCTCGACGGTGTCGTGTGCGGCCAGCCCGCGATCGACACGCTCAAGATCGTCGATGGCGACAACATCGTCGAGACGCCGCCGCGCGAGCTCTACTGGGCTGCGCAGACGCCGCAGATCTTTAGCGTCGATGCTATGAAGCGCGCCCACGCTGCAGCCATTGCCGAGGGCTTTATCGGCACCGACGATTCATCGCTGGTCGAGCGCATGGGTGGGCGCGTCCGCTGCGTCCAGAGCCCGCGCGATAACCTTAAGGTGACGGTGCCCGAGGACCTGCGTCCCGTAACCGCGATTCTGCTTGGCCGCATGGCCGAGGGAGAGGACCTTCCCCATGTTCAGTAACCTGCGCATTGGCCATGGCTACGACGTCCACCGTCTGGTGGAGGGGCGTCGATGTATCATCGGCGGTGTCGACATTCCCTACGAGCGCGGCCTGCTGGGCCACTCGGATGCCGATGTGCTCGCGCACGCCTTGGCCGACGCTATTCTGGGCGCCTGCCGCGGGGGAGACATCGGCAAGCTATTCCCCGATACCGACCCCGCCTATGAGGGTGCCGATTCGATGGTGCTGCTCGCTCGCGTGATGGACTATGCGCGCGAGCTGGGCTTTGAGTTTGTCGATGCCGATTGCACCATTGCCTGTCAGCAACCCAAGATCACCCCGCACCGCGATGCCATGCGCGCCAACCTTGCCCATGCCCTGGGCGTTGACGTCGAAAACGTGGGCGTCGCCGCCACTACGACCGAAAAGCTCGGTTGGGAAGGCCAGGGCGAGGGAATCGGCGCCTGGGCCGTCTGCCTGCTACAGAAAACCGTTAAGGAGTAACGAATGCGTATCTACAACAGCGCTACCCATAAAAAGGAAGAGTTCCAGCCCATCGAGTCCGGCAAGGTCCGCATGTACGTGTGCGGCCCCACGGTCTACGACAACATCCACATCGGCAACGCCCGTACGTTCATCAGCTTTGACGTGATTCGCCGCTGGCTCATCGCGAGCGGTTACGAGGTCACGTTCGCCCAGAACCTCACCGATGTCGACGACAAGATCATCAAGCGCGCCAACGAGCAGGGCCGTACGGCCGCCGAGGTCGCGACGGAGTTCTCCGACAAGTTCATCGGCGTCATGCGCGCCGCCAACGTGCTCGATCCCGATGTGCGCCCCCGCGCCACCAAGGAGATCGGCCCCATGATCGCCATGATCAAGACGCTTATCGAGCAGGGCCACGCTTACGCAGCCGATAACGGCGATGTGTACTTTGCCGTGCGCAGCGATCCCAACTATGGTCAGGTCTCGGGCCGCAACATCGACGACCTTATGGTTGGCGCACGCATTGAGGAGAACGAGGACAAGAACGACCCGCTCGACTTTGCCCTGTGGAAGGCCGCCAAGCCCGGCGAGCCCAGCTGGCCGAGCCCCTGGGGCGAGGGCCGTCCCGGTTGGCACACCGAGTGCGCCGCCATGGTGCATCGCTACCTGGGCACTCCGATCGACATCCACGGCGGCGGCTCCGACCTTGCCTTCCCGCATCACGAGAACGAGTGCGCTCAGGCCACCTGCGCCTGGCACCAGGGCTTCTCCAACACCTGGATGCACACGGGCATGCTGCTGGTAGACGGCGAGAAGATGTCCAAGTCGCTCGGCAACTTCTTTACGCTGGCCGAGGTCCTCGAGCAGCACTCCGCTGCCGCCCTGCGCCTGCTGATGCTGCAGACGAGCTATCGCTCGCCGCTCGACTTTTCTTGGGAGCGCCTGGAGGGTGCCGAGAACTCGCTCACGCGTATCGCCGGTACGGTCGAGAACCTGCGCTGGGCCGCGAACCATGCGACGGCCGATGCCGATGAGGCAGCATCCGAGGCGTTTGCCGCCAAGGCCGCCGAGACCCGTGCCACCTTTAAGGAGTGCATGGACGACGACTTTAACACCGCCGGTGCCATGGGTGCTGTCTTTGGCTTTGTGACCGAGTGCAACCAGTACCTGGAGCAGGCGGGCGATGCTGCCGACAAGGCCGCAGTCCTGGCTGCCGCCGATACGCTGGCCGAGCTGCTCGATACGTTTGGCGTTGAGCTTCCCGAGCCCAAGGTCGAGCTGCCACTGGGTCTGCTGGGCGTTGCCGCCGGCCTGGTCGCCTACACGGGCGACGACGTGGACGAGGCCGCTGCCAAGATTCTCGAGGCCCGCGCCGAGGCCCGTGCCGCCAAGAACTGGGATCTGGCAGATGCCATCCGCGATCAGCTCAAGGACCTGGGCCTCACCATTGAGGATACTGCCGCGGGCACTCGTATTAAGAGTCTCTAGTATTTGTCGATCGTTCGAGGTGCGGCAGATTGCCTTGAAAGAGGAGGGCGTAGACCTGGTGGTCATGCCCGACGATTGAAAGGCAAAGTGCCGTGGCTCGGACGGTCGATTCTTGTTCGTTATCTATTTAAGGAGGCCGTCCTATGGCCGACAATCGCAAGCGTGCGCCTCGTGGTGGCAAGCAGGCCGCTTCTGGCTCGCGTCCGATTCGCCGCAACGACCGCGCTGCCGCTCCCAAGGGCCAGCGCGATCGTATCCAGGCCGCACGTCCGCAGCGCGATCGCAACCGCGACAACGTTCAGGTCCCCAAAGGCGAGTTTATCGAAGGTCGCCGTGCTGCCGCCGAGGCGCTACGCACTGGTTTTCCCATCAAGTGCGCGCTCATTGCCGAGGGCGGGGAGCGCGATGCCGCCTTGTCGCGCCTGGTCGACGACCTCAACGCCGCGGGTGTCCGCATTAAGTATGTGCCGCGCGCGCAGCTCGATGCACTGTCGAGCCATGGCGCTCACCAGGGCATTGCGCTCGAGGTTGGTAACTTCCCTTACGCCGATGTCGCCGACATCCTTGACCGCGCGGGCGACGGTCCGGCGCTCGTCATCGTGCTCGACCATGTGACCGACGATGGCAACTTTGGTGCAATCGTGCGCTCTGCCGAGGTTGTGGGCGCGGCGGGCGTCATCATTGCCAACAAGCGCGCCGCCGGTGTGACCGTCGGCAGCTACAAGACTTCTGCCGGCGCCGTCATGCACCTGCCCATCGCGCAGGTGCCCAATATCGCCCGTGCGCTCGATGACCTCAAGGCTGCCGGCTTTTGGGTGGGCGGTGCTTCCGAGCACGCCGAGGGCAGCTGTTGGGATGCTCCCTTCGAGGGCCGCGTGGCACTCGTCATGGGCTCCGAGGGCGACGGCATCTCGCGACTGGTGCTCGAGAATTGCGACTTTTTGACCAAGCTTCCCCAGCGTGGCATGACCGAGAGTCTCAACGTTGCCCAGGCGACCACCGCGCTGTGCTTTGAGTGGCTGCGCCGCAATGCCGGCGAGCTCATGGGGGAGGAGTAGCGCATGTCCAAGAAGAACCGCGCTAAGTCCAAGGCCAAGCGCTTTGGCGAGGGCTCGGCCAAGCCGATTGTTTCGGCCGCGACCTATGGCGTGGGCGGCAATGCGTTTGCGCAGGCCATCGCCGATCCGGTCTCGACGGTGCACTCCAATAAGCCCGAGCTGCTGGTGGTCGACGGCTACAACGTGATCCACTGCACGCCGCGCTACGAAAAGCTCGTCTACGACCATTCCGACGATCCATACTCCAGCGACGTTCACGATATGGCGCGCACCGCCCTCATCAACGACGTTGCCGCGTTTGCCCAGGGCCGCTACGAGGCCGTAATCGTGTTTGACGGTGCGGGCAATATCTCCAGCGAGCGCCCCAACCTGCCGGCCCGTGGCGTGCGCATCGAGTTTTCGCCGACGGGCGTCTCGGCCGATACCGTGGTGCAGAAGCTCTGCATCGAGGCACGCGAGGAAGGCCGCGCGTGCTCCGTGGGGTCGAGCGACGGCACGATCCAGGCCGTCGTCATGGGCAAGGGTGTTACGCGCATCTCGAGCCGTATGCTGGTGGACGAGATCAAGCAGATCGATAACGACGTTCACGAGGCAGAGGAAGCTCCGCAGATCAAGATGACCCTGGGCAGCCGCCTGAGCCCCGATGCCCTGGCCAAGCTCAAGGCCCTTCGCGGGAGGTAGGGGAGTTGGCGGGGCAATGCTGCCTCGCTAACTCCATTCAGCGATGTCGATCATTCTTTCGAGGCGCCACGTTAGCGCCTCTTTTAGATAAGGCAGTCTCGCTGCTAGGGCATCGTTTTTAGACAGAATCTCGATTGTCTCGTCAACGAAGCCTTCGAGTTTGTCGCCGTCAAACCAGCCCATGTCCTCGACGAGCAACATTTGTTTGGCGGGGCTTGAATGAAACTGCGCGCTGGTAAAACTGTGCTCTCCTGCCCGAAGCTCCTCAAGAGAGATGTTGCACCAGAGCGATGACCCCGAATCGAAGATGGGGGCTGGTCTGCAGACCAGTGAGTTGACGTTTCGCACGAGGCCGAAGTTGCGCCAATGACGATCGTAGCTGGCGATGATGTCGTCACACACGATCATGCGGTCAAGGGCATCCTTGACGCCTGTCACCCCGAGTTCCTCGCAGTTTGCTACGTATCGCTCGTAGTCGGTTAGTCGTTCATCTGCGTTTGCGTGCTGGTTTACATAGAACGCGGGGACATACTCTTCTTCATCAGTTAAGAAGACATCGCATGTGCTCAGGGCGGAAGTGCCCGTGCCCTCGAGCGAGTAAGGCACATAATCGCAGGCGTTTAGGATGCGACGGTGGAGCGCGGTCGCCACCAGCTCGTTATAAGGTTCCTGGTCCAGGTGCGCTCCTGCCTTATGCAGAATTCGACGTTCGCTCTCGCACGTCCAGTACTTTTGAAGATTGCCGTCCGAGGTGTTATCGGGCTTTGCGGCAGCCGCTTTTCCCTCTGGGGCAAAGGGTGCAATGGACAGTGAGACGTCATCAAAGGCGTTATTGAAGAAGTTGATATCCTCCCACGCGAGACCGGAGTCTTGGGGCCTGATCCAATACTGGTCGGATAAGGAGAGACCAAGATTTCGCTGTACGAGTTCATCGGGAACATCGACTGCGGCTTCTGCAAGCAGGGAGGCTAGCCCAATGCGTGCGAGCGGGATACCGCGGCCGCGCCACCAGATGCGGAAGGAGTCGAGCGATATGGGGCTATTAGGGCCAAATACTCCAATAGGGGCGTGGGCGTAATCGACGTCGGCGCCGATGTGGGTAAAGTCTTTTCGCGATGTGCTGTAGACCAGCTGAGCGACTTCGTACGTGCGGTTCATGAGGGTGAACGCGATCTCGCTCTTACCGTGGCCGCGGCGGGGACGTCCCCCCGTTTTGGTCACAGAGCGGAGTCGCGTGTCGACGCTGTCTTTGTCGATGAGCCATACACCAGAAGCCTTGCGGGCCTCAAGTGCTCCGTTTTTTATGAGCTCCTGCACCCTGCGCGGAGTGATGCCGAGCAGCTCGGCGGCTTCTTTGGTAGTAAGCATCGCGAAACCCTTCGTTAGAACGAATAGTTTTATATATAGCAATTGTAATTAAAACTATTCGTTCTGACGAATGGTTTTGAGATGTGGTCGGTCGAAGGGTCTGTTGCGCCCCGTCCGCAATTCCTTTATTCTTAACAGGCTTCGCGCGAAAGCGCCAAGTGTGCCAGTGTGGCGCAACGGTAGCGCAACTGATTTGTAATCAGTGGGTTGCAGGTTCGATTCCTGTCACTGGCTCCATGAGAGTTTCGGGCTCTGTTCCCTTGTGGGACAGGGCCCGTTTCTATTTATGTCTATAAGTCAGCGGGTGTGGCGCCAACCAAGCTTCAGGTTTGTCTCGTCCTCCAGTTTGTCTAAATCTGTAACACCAAGACCGATATTTGGCATCTAACTGTTACAGATTGAGATGAAACTTAGGGTGTTTTAGGAATATCTTGATCTGTAACATGTAGAAGCGGAATAGGCCTCTTGCTGTTACAGATCGAGACAAGGGCGGGTGCGGACCTGGATGTTCTGCTCGAGCGTGGATTTCTGGACACGCGAGAGAAGAAAATCTTCCGACCGGAGAACGAGCGTGGATAATTAACTTGGATAGGGAGCTAAGGTAAACACCGATTGTCTATCGAAGGCTTTAGAAACAACGACCCCGATTTCATTGTGGAATCGGGGTCGTTTGTGCCTGAGGAATCCGAATGGATTAATCGAGCTCCTAAGGGACTTCTTGGGTTCTTGCTAATGGTCTGCCGAGGATGTCCCCAATGCAAGCAGCGGGCATCTACTCAATATAGTTGGGATTCTTCTTGATGATCACGCGTGCAGCGATGAACGAGACAACGATGGCGATGACGGCGACAATGCACGCCAGTACGAAGTTGCCCATGGATCCATCGGGAGCGATAAAGATCAGCGCAGAAAGAAGACCGGGGCATGCTCCCGCAACATACTCCTTCAGGACGAAGATGCCTGCAGGGAGTCCCGCGCAGAGGGCGCCGATTGCTGTGCCGACAAGCAGGCGGGGACGCTCGATGAGGCAGCCGTAAAATGCGGGCTCAGTTACGCCACAGAGTGCGGTGACGGCAACCGTGGTGACCATACCTCTCTTCTCCTTGTTGCCTTTCATTGCAGTTGCCAAGGCGAGACTCGTGCCGCCAATGCAGAGGTTTGAGATGAAGCCAAAGATGATGGGCGCCCAGCCGAGCTGCGCCAAGCTCGTAACTTCGATCGCGATGTAGGCCTTATCAAGACCGAGCATGACAAAATAGGGGTTAAGGGCTGCAAGGATTGGAGTAGCGATAAATGCCACGTTATCCATGAGCCACGTGGCGGCATCACTCAGCGCGTAGCCCATCATGCTGCCGGCGGGGCCGAGGATAATCAGCTCAACAGGCACGACGATGAACATGGTGAGCAGCGGCTTCAAGAACAGTTTGGTAATGTCGGGGATGATTTTCTGAAGACCGCGATCAACAAAGTACATGAACACAACGCCCAGTACGATTGGCACCACCGTGCTCGAGTAGTCATTCGTCGGGATGGGGATGCCAAGAAAGTCGAGACCCTCAGCACCGCTAATAGACGAGCTAATCATGATTGCGCCCAGCAGTGCGCCCATGATAGGCTGCATCTTCATGACGGCGGCGAGCTGATAGCCGAGGTAAACGGGCAGGAAGCTAAATGAGGCGCTGAAGATCGCCAGCAGAACCTGGGCGGTTCCGCTATCGGTGCTCAATCCACAATAATTGACCAGGAGATTCTTGATCGAAAGAATGAGTCCGCCAACGATGAGCGCCGGGACGATGGGCATGAATACCTGTGCAGAGACGTTCCCGAATTTCTCAATCAAGCCCATGGCGGTGTTACCGCTTTTAATGCCTTCTGCAAGGTCTTTGGCGGTTTGGGCATCGTCGGCAACCGTGCCACCGCCGACTTCGATTCCCGCGAAGTCGAGGAAGTCGTTGTAGGCCTCGGTGACGTTGGGGCCGATGATCACCTGAAGCTGGCCACCGCTGACTACTGCCCCGAGCGCCTGGTCAGCCGATTTGGCGAGCTGGAGATCGATGATCGAGGTGTCTCGTGCGTCGATGCGAAGGCGCGTCGCACAATGAGTTACCGATGTAATGTTCTCTTTGCCGCCAACAGCCTTTAGGACTGTTTCGGACATTGCCTGATATTTCATCTCTTTCTCCTAACCTTCCTGCTCCTGATACTTCGAGATAAGGTCTCGGTACCAATACCAGCTCTTTTTGGGGGTGCGCTCCAGATTGTTCTCGAAGTCGATATGGACAAGTCCGTATCGTTTTTCGTAGCCGTTGATCCAGCTATACAGATCCATCGTCGACCAGAGGTAGTAGCCCTCAACGCGCGCGCCGTCGCGCTTAGCCCTCATCATGTGCTCGATGAACTGGCCCAGAAGCTCGATGCGGTCATCATCGTGGATCATTCCGTCTGCGTCTGGTTGCTCATAGGCGCCATGTCCGTTTTCCGTAATAAAGATGCGGGGCGCGTCATAGCGCTCGTGGACATCCATGATGGTTGAATACATGCAACTTGGGAGTATTTCGCGGCCCCATTTATTGCGGGGAACATTGCTGTCGCGGGCGCTTTCAAACAAGGGCGCAATGCATTTTCCTTCGACCTTTTTGCTCGAACCGCCCTTATTGTTCGCCGAAACGGCAAGCTCTCCACCGTGCCAGTCGGTTACATACTCTCGGCAATACACGTTGAGTCCAATAAAATCGACTTTACCGTCTCTGAATTCTTCTACGTCATTTGGGGATCGATAGAGCGAGACGCCAAGTTTTTCAAGGATTTCGTCCATTTCTGGCGGCAGTTGACCCTGAAGTGCTGGTGCCAGAATCATGCGATTGGCGAAAAAGTCTGCGTATCGAAATACGTCATCGGGGTGCTCGGTTGCCGGGTCGAGTTCGACAACGCCGCCATCGTGGACGGCGCCGATGATGCCGTCGTAGCCCATTTGACGATATGCTCGGACTGCGAGTGCGCTTGCGCGCATCAGGTTGTACTGAAACTGCATGTACGACTGAACGTCGAGCGATCGATTGGGGGGATAGTTGCCCAACATGTTTACGCAGTAGCTGTAGAAATGCGGCTCGTTAACGGTAGCCCAGATTTTGACGCGGTCTCCAAAGCGCTCAAAGCAAATCTTGGCGTATTTGCAGAACCACTCTGCCATATCGTTGTTCAGCCATCCGCCTTTGCAAGCAAGCGTGAATGGCAGATCGTAATGGAACAGCGTAACGTTGGGCTCTATGCCATTTTCGAGGCAGCAATCAATGACCCGATTATAAAAATCGATACCCTTTTCATTCACTTCACCGATACCCGTGGGGATGATTCGACTCCATGAAAGAGAGAAGCGATAGGTGTTTTGTCCGCCTTCTTTCATCATGCGGATATCTTCTTCATAGCGATGGTAGAAGTCGCAAGATACATCACCGTCAACATGGTTGATGTTCTTATTGCTTGTGTGGTTAAAGAAATCCCACTCGCCAAGGCCTTTGCCGTCTTCGTTCCAGGCACCCTCGCACTGATAAGACGCCGTGGCGGAACCCCAGAGAAACGGGATGTTGTTCACGTTGCCCATGAATCCCCTTTCCATCATTCAACACGGTGGATACGTGTGGCGGAATTACGATTAAGATGACGTCAACTGATTTGAATCATAGGAGAACGACCAAAGCTGTTTGATTCAATAAATGAACCATGATTTCGAGGAGAGCGGAAAGAGGGATCACGTGAATATCAATGACTTCGATGTGCTCAATCGCATTAGCTCCATCATCAACAGCGAGTTTGGGTCAAACGACGCCGCCATCGCTCGATATCTCATTGCTCACATTAGGCGTTCGAGCGAAATCAATGTTGCCGCAATAACCCGCGATGCATTCGTGACCCGTTCCGCTGTTCGTCGTTTCTGCAATCGATTGGGCTACCAGTCGCTTAGCGATTTGAAAGAATCATTTACTCAATCAGTCTTTCCAAGCGACTTAAGCCATCGAGAGGAGGAATTTGGCTACGAGGAGTACAGGGCAGAGCTCGACGTTCGCATGATCGAGATGTTCGCTGAGGTTGAAAGCGGCGTGTCCGATATCGCTATTAAGCACCTTGCCGATGAAATTGATGGCCATAAAAACGTTGAAATCTGGTGCACCAATAATGTGAGCGCCAATCTCGTACGATTTCAGCAGGAAATGTTTTATGCGGGCAAGATAGTTCGCATAGTTGCTGGGGCTAACGTCGCGGAATTGAAAAACATGGGAGACGCTTCGCAGTCATTGATCATTCTCGTATCGGTCTCCGGGCTATTTGCGTCACAGGCGCGTGAGTATCTTGATTGCCGTTCGGGCAGGAAGATTCTAATTACTGCGTTTAGCAACGATGACAAATCGAGGTCTTTTGACCGTGTATATCGTCTTGGTAATGCAGGAAACGGAATTGACCGACTCGGCGTTTATTCGAAATACGCCATGACGTATTTCTTCGACTTGCTATCGTCGTGTTACTTGAGTCGCTACCCCTGCACAAAGGGGGAGCCGCTCTATGGGTCTACTTTGGCCTGGCCCGAGTAGTTGCGGCTCTACAGTTCTCTCGCCTGGAGAATGAGCGTGGATAATCTGCCACTTCGACCTTGGGTCGCGTCAAAAATGGGAGATTATCCACGCTCGATCGAGCCAGGGAAGCCCGATCGCGTCCTATGTAATAGTGCAATTGAACCCTTATCGAAGTTCGTTCCTGCCGGTGTACTCCACCGTGACAAAGTGTTACCTCGGGAAACGTCACCTCAGTATCCAAAACCACCGTCCTTCATATCCAAACTCAACAAAACCGCAGGTCACAGCTATATAGATACGCCCGGCACCGTGTATCTAGAGGTTTTCGTTGACAGCCCCCAAGGTTGCATCGTATTATCTTTTTCGTTCGCGGGGGCGGCGGTCCAAAAGACCAAAGGACCTGCGGATACTTGAACGATTGGGAGTTTGCCCGAGTGGTTAATGGGGACGGGCTGTAAACCCGTTGGCTCTGCCTACATAGGTTCGAATCCTATAGCTCCCACCCGTCAAGTGCCTGTATAGCTCAGTCGGTAGAGCACTTCGTTGGTAACGAAGAGGTCACCAGTTCAAGTCTGGTTGCAGGCTCCATCCGGCGGTGTAGCTCAGTTGGTTAGAGCACACGGTTCATACCCGTGGCGTCACTGGTTCGAATCCAGTCACCGCTACCATAGGTAACACGGTGGCTTCTCAATAGTATGTTGAGAGGCCACTATGGTATAAAGGCAAAGTCCCGTCCGGGGACGACCTGTTTAGAGGAGGGCTTTATGGCCAAAGAGAAGTTTGAGCGCACTAAGCCGCATGTTAACATCGGCACCATTGGTCACGTCGACCACGGCAAGACCACGCTGACCGCTGCCATCACCAAGGTTCTCTCCGAGACCGAGGGCTGCAAGGCTGACTTCACTGCGTTCGAGAACATCGACAAGGCTCCCGAGGAGCGCGAGCGCGGCATCACGATCTCCGTCTCCCACGTTGAGTACGAGACCGCTGCCCGTCACTACGCTCACGTTGACTGCCCGGGCCACGCTGACTACGTCAAGAACATGATCTCCGGTGCTGCTCAGATGGACGGCGCTATCCTGGTCATCGCCGCTACCGACGGCCCCATGGCTCAGACCCGCGAGCACATCCTGCTCGCCCGTCAGGTCGGCGTTCCCTACATCGTCGTCTTCCTGAACAAGTGCGACATGGTCGACGATGACGAGCTCATCGACCTCGTCGAGATGGAGACCCGTGAGCTCCTCTCCGAGTACGATTTCCCCGGCGACGACATCCCCGTCATCCGTGGTTCCGCTCTGGGCGCTCTCGAGGGCGATGCTAAGTGGATGGACGCCATTCGCGAGCTCATGAAGGCCGTCGACGAGTACATCCCGACGCCTGCCCGTAACAACGACCTCCCGTTCCTGATGGCCGTTGAGGACGTTATGACCATCTCCGGCCGTGGTACCGTTGCTACCGGCCGTGTCGAGCGCGGTGAGCTCAAGCTCAACGAGCCCGTCGAGATCGTCGGCATCAAGGATACCCAGAACACCGTCGTTACCGGTATCGAGATGTTCCGTAAGTCCATGGACTTCTGCGAGGCTGGCGACAACGTCGGTCTGCTGCTCCGCGGCATCAAGCGCGAGGACATCGAGCGCGGCCAGGTTCTCTGCAAGCCCGGTTCGGTTACCCCGCACACCAAGTTCACCGGTGAGATCTACGTTCTGACCAAGGAGGAGGGCGGCCGTCACACCCCGTTCTTCGATGGTTATCGTCCTCAGTTCTACTTCCGTACCACCGACGTTACCGGTACGGTCAAGCTCCCCGAGGGCACCGAGATGGCTATGCCTGGTGACCACATCACCATCGAGGGCGACCTCATTCACCCGATCGCCATGGAGGAGGGCCTGCGCTTCGCTATCCGCGAGGGTGGCCACACCGTCGGTTCGGGCATCGTCTCCACGATCATTGAGTAAATTAGCTCTTTGATATAGCTGACTTAGAGAACCCGGCACTTTTAGGGTGCCGGGTTCTTTTCTACGCGGGGTTTATTCCCTGTCGATTGCGCTTCGCTTGCACTTAAGCCGAGCGTGAGGGGTCGATTAGATCTCGCTGGCTCCATTGATGTGTTCCAAATATGAATGGATCCACCGAGAACCAATTGATTCGAGGTTTTCATTGACAGCACTTACATAGAGCTGATAAAGTACCATCTCGTGCCCGTACGGGGCAGAAATGAAAGGTTCAGGATACATGCGTACTCTAGTTACTCTTGCGTGCACTGAGTGCAAGCGCCGCAACTATACGACCACCAAGAACAAGTCCACCATGCCTGATCGTATGGAGATCAAGAAGTATTGCCCCTGGTGCCGTCACCACACGCTGCACAAAGAGACTCGCTAGTCTCTAGTTACATACGCCAGTAGTTCAATTGGTAGAGCATCGGTCTCCAAAACCGAGTGTTGAGGGTTCGAGTCCTTCCTGGCGTGCCAGTCATTATTCCGTAAGCTCCCATTTGGGGGCTTACGGTTTACTCATGTATAAGCGCATTGCGCGGAGGTAACCCAAATGGCCAACAAGAAGAACAAGAAGAAGGCCCAGCAGCAGGCGTCTGCCAACAACGCTGCCGCCAACTCCAAGGTTGAGGCCAAGAAGGCCGTTGCCAAGAAGAACGAGAAGGCTGCGAAGTCCAAGAAGAACGAGAAGCCCGGTTTCTTCGCCCGCACCAAGAAGTATTTCGCTTCGGTGAAGTCT